>JAISAN010000255.1 GCA_031266635.1 Treponema sp.
GCGCTGGATTGAACGCGCGGAGGCGGAAACAGAGCCCCGGTACAGGCAGATAATTCCCTATATAATTATGCAAGACAGTGAATCCCGGTTACTCTGCTACCCCCGGCATGGGAGTGAACAGCGGCTTCACGGCTTGTGGTCCTGCGGGATCGGCGGTCATATTGATGAAGATGACAACGGGGGCGGCTTTGCCGAAACCGTAAAGACAGGTATGCTTCGGGAACTGTCGGAAGAACTTGCCAATTTTAATCCGAACATGGTAAATCTTGTGTATAAGGGCATTATCAATGAGCTTGATACCCCGGTGGGCCGTGTACATCTGGGGCTTGTGTATCTTGCCTTGTGTAAGGATGATTACAAGCCTGAACCGTCAGAGGAAACCGCCGGAATGGAATGGAAAACAACAGCACAGATGGAATCGCTGAATATGGAACAGTGGTCCCATCTGGCGCTGAAACTCCGTTAAAATACTGCCGCGGCGCAAAGCCGCCCCGAAAGACTATTGTATACGTTAAAGTTTTCCCGACCGTTTTACGCTCAGATAGCGGTTTATGAGGGCCGGGGAAATATGGGACGGGGTGGTCTCCAGGGTGAGAAGCCCCAGGTGTTCCCATTGCCGGTAGAGCCGCCGCCGGGCGGACAGGTAGGAAAAGGCCGCCGCGGTTTCCAGGGTTTCGCCGGGCATCAAAAGATGGTCCGCCCCCGGCTTCCGCGCCGCCAGGGCCTCCGCGTCTTCTTCCTGAAAACTAACCAGCAGGAGCAGGTGCCGCCTTTTTATCCGGGGGAGGATCCACGAAAGGGATTCACCGTCTTCCTCCCGGAAATTACTGACCAGGATGATAAAAGTCCGGCGGTGCAGCCGGACCAGTGCGTTTTCCAGGGCGGAAAAAGGGGAGGAGGGCACCGGGGCGCTTTGTAAATCGTAAAAACCCCGCAAAAGCCCGGTCATGGCGCTGTTCCCCTTGCGGGGGGGAATCCACCGTTCACTGGCGCCGAAACTCTGGGCCGCCACAGAGTCCCCGTGTTTCAGGGCCACCCGGGACAGGAGCAGCAGGGCGTTCAGGGCGCTGTCGAACTGGGGCCCCAAAAGCCGGTAGCCGGAATCCAGGGCAAAAAGAACCTGCTGATCCTGCTCATCCTGATACTCCCGGACAATAAGTTTAAGCCTGCCGTCCAGTTGACGGTTCCGGCTGGAGGCCCGCCAGTCAATGGCCCGGAGAGAATCTCCATCCAGAAAATCCCGGAGGCCCAAAAATTCCAGACCCTGTCCCCGCCGCCTGATTTCCCGGGAACCCCGCTGGCCCGCAATCCCCCGCAGTTCTTCCCCGGAGCTTAGCTTTTTGAAATCAGGATAGGTCCGGCCCCGGCTTCCGGTCTCATGGAAAACCCGGAGCCGCCAGAAATGGAGGGGGGAACTCAACAACAGGTCCAGGCCCCGAAAAAACCAGGGCCCCCGTTCCCGGGGAAGCAAAGTGTATTCAAGAATGATAGAACCGCCCTGGGTGAGGACCTTCCGGTCCAGCCGCCGGGGAAAGCTTTCCCGGCCCTCGCCGCAGCTCATGGAGGGGGGATAGAGGTCATAGAGGAGGATCTTCGCCGGGACCGGAAGCCGGCTGTTCCGGCGGATAGTTACTTGTACCCGGACAGGTTCGTCCTGGGCCAGGGAGGCCGGTATATGCCGTTCCGTCTCCAGCCGGCCGGTGAAAAAAAGGAGGATGAGGGCGTCAATGGCGGCAAGGGGAAGTATAATACAGGCGGCAAAGAACCAGATGAGAAAGATCCGCTCTGAAAAAAAAGCCGCCATTCCCAGCAGGAGGAAACCCAGGGCGGCGGCAAAAAGGCCCCGCCCCGGTCTCACGCTCCGGCCTCCCCGTCAAACCCGGTTCCCTGCGGCGTTTCCCCGGCAAGCCCCCTGGGCGCTTCAGTATTGGCGGTCAGCCCCCTGATAATTTCCGCCTCTCCAATCCCTTCCAGCTCGCTTTCCGCGGAAAGGGTCAGCCGGTGGGCCAGCACCGGAACCGCCAGAGCTTTCACATCATCGGGGAGTACAAAATCCCGGCCGTTCATGAGCGCCCGGGCCCTGGCGCAGCGGATTAGGGCGAGACTGCCCCGGGGGCCCGCTCCGGTCTGAACCGCCGGGCTTTGCCGGGTGGCGGCGGTGAGACGGACCGCGTAATCAATGACCGACGGATCGATCCGCAGGCTGGAGGTGAAATCCCGGAGACCGGTAAAGCCGCCGGGTTCCAGCACCGTCTTTACCCCGGCAACCGAAAGTTCCGCGCCGGTCCCCCCCGCAAGGACCCGGCCTACCATGACTTTTTCTTCCTCAAGGCTGGGATAGGCGGCGATAATTTTCATCAGGAAGCGGTCTTTTTGGGCGTCCGGCAGGGGATAGGTTCCCTCATGTTCAAAAGGGTTCTGGGTAGCCAGTACCATAAACGGCGCGGGCAGGGGACAGCCTATCCCGTCAAGGCTTACCTGAAATTCCTGCATGGCCTCAAAAAGCGCGGCCTGAACCTTGGCGGGGGCCCGGTTGATCTCATCGGCAATAAAAAGATTGGTGAATACCGGCCCTTTCCGGGTGATAAATTTCCCCGACCTGGTGTCCAGCATAATGTTGCCCGTAATATCACTGGGCATCAGATCCGGGGTAAACTGTACCCGCTTTGATTCCCCGCCGATGGCCTGGGCCAGGGCGCGGACCAGCAGGGTCTTGCCCAGTCCCGGAACCCCTTCCACCAGAAGATGCCCCCCTGCCAGCAGGGTGATCAGGGCGTGGGCCACCAATTCGGTCTGGCCGATAAAGGCCCGGGCAACTTCAGTTTTGATTTCTTCCAGAGCCGCCGAGGCGGATTCTACTGTGTACTGATTTTGATAGGTCATAAACGCTCCATCATGGTTTCCAGAATTCGCAGATACCGGATACTATCCCTGTAGGATAGATGTTTCCGTTCACGAAGGGATTTTTCTATAAATTCCAGTTCAAGCGCCGGTTTCCGGCCCCGGAGTTTTCGCCGTATTTCCCGGATGTAAGTCTCCAGGTATGTTTCCAGCGCCCCGTATCTTTTGAGGAACCGTGTTTCCGCGAGGAAACACTCCCGGATAGGGCGGCCGGGACTAATCTGTTCCTGAAACACCAGGCCGAAGGGGGGAATAAGCATCCAGAATCCTACAATAATAAGCGCCAGGGTGGATACTCCCAGGGGGAGAAAATTTCCCCGGTCCGCCAGTTTTCCAAACAGGCTTTTTACTTTCCGGCCCCCCCGGATAAAAAGCAGCCCCGGATTATCCTCCTGTGCCCTGGCGCCGGTCAGGTCCCAGGCCAGCCGGGCGTTGGCTTCCCCGCTCAAAAAATCATTCTCCATAAACCAGGGGCGGCCGATAAGGGTAAGGGCCCCCGCTCCCACGGGAATTTGGATCAGCCTGATTATTGTCCCCGCTTCTTTTATGGTAAAAACCGGATCCCCCGTTTCTTCCGTTATGGTGAATTGAACCAGCCCGTCAAAATCGGGCAGGGCGTCCAAATCGGGCGGGGGCCCGGAAAGCGGAAGGGCTTCATCAATGCCGGCGGCATCTTCCCCTTCGGCGATACTGCCGGAATCACCGGAAAATACGGCGCTTACGCCAAAGCCCGCGAGGAAGGCGTCAAGCTCCTCATCCTCATCCAGGGGCGGCTCCAGGGAAACGACCAGAAATCCCCCCGCCGCCATCCAGTTTTTAAGCGGCTCCTCCGCGCCGTTCCAGTTAAAAGCGGAGGCCTGGACAAACACGGTTTTTTCGGAAGCCCGTATGATCCGGGAAGCATCTCCCTCTGATACCATAGAGACCCGCCGTCCTGTTTTGGCAAGCCATGTTTCCAGGGCAAAAAAATCATTGGACTGTACCTGAGAGGAAGGAGACTTGTACTCAGTCCGGGGGTAGATCTCCAGATTGGTATAGGCAAAAATTGCCAGAAGCACTACAAACAGGGCGGCGATACCCAGGGGAGTCCACTTATTGGACATCATGGTCCTCCTTGCGGGTACCGGGGAGGACGGATTCTTTCCCCGCCGGCCCGGCCCCCAGGGACCGGCAAAAAACCAGGGCTTCCCCAAAACTTCCCTCCGGGGGCAGCCGTCCTCCGTAGGCCAGAGCTGTCCCGCGGGTGATCGCCGAAGCGAAAGTTTCCAGCTCTTCCCCGCCGGAACCGTCCGCCGAATCCGCGGCCCCGGCATCCGCCGACGCGCGGGCCAGGGCCAGGCAGCCGTATTCGGTGGCGTCCGGCGGGAAGGCCGTTCCGCGGTACCGGGACCAGGACTCAAAGAGGGCGGCCAGACAGCAGCGCCAGGCCCGCCGGATATCCCCCCGCTCGTACAGGGCCTGCGCTTCAGCCATGAGGGCTTCCGGGTTTTGCCTGCCCGGGGGGAACCGGCTGCCCGTCTTCAGGCCGCGGGGGCCGGGCGGTTTTTTCCCCCGCTTTTTATACAGGTAACGGATACAGAAAAATCCCAGGGATCCGATACCCAGAATAATGGCAAGCCGCAGGATATGGGCAAAAACCTGTTTGATGGTTTGAACCCAGGGGGCAAGATTAAAATCAACCGGTTCCCGTTCTTTCGCCTGTTTTTTAAACCGTATCCCCCAGCCCTCCCGTTTGCCGCCGAAATCATCGGAGGCAAAAATGCCTTCCAGCGTTTCAAGCGGCGCGTCCTCACCCGGTTCCGCGGGGAGCGCGGTTTCCGCCTGGAGGCGGAAAGGCAGGAGGCAGCCCGCCAGCAGAAGAACCGCCAGAGTCTTGGGGAAAATCCGCTTCTTTTTCCGGGCCCCGGTAAATTTTCTAAAAAGAATTTCAATGTCCCAGCCTTCCAGCGCGACCCGGCTGTTGATATACAGGCCAAAGCCCATGCAGACATAGAGACTCTCTACCAGCATATAATTGACACACCAGGCGGCGAAAATAAAGATCTCCATTTTGTCAAAAAAATCACCCGGGGATGAGACATACCCTTCCTGGACGAGTTCAATCATCAGCAGGGAAAAGAGCAGTTCCCCCGCCAGAAGTACAAATTCCAGGGAAAAGCCCCAGATTGTCAGAAAGGAGCAAAATTGAAGCCCTCCCCGTTCAAGTTCCTGTTTCCGCTTTTTTACCGCCTTTCCCCGGAGTTTTTCCAGAACCCGCAGGGGCATCACGGCGGAGCGGAGGAGGCTGAAACGCCGCCAGAGGAGATCGCCGGGAAGTCCCCGGAAAAGGGCCTTCCCCAGCCCCCGTAAAAGACGCTTTGTCCCGGAATTGCTTTCAAAAAAACGCACCGAGATAATGTGCAGGATCGGCCGGTCGAAAAGGGGCTTGAGGTACCAGAGAATGAGCCATGACCAGCGGTAAATATTCTCCGGGAGCAGCCTGAGTCCGAAGGCGCAGACCCAAAAGGGCAGGGCGAAAAAAGGGAGAAAATACATAAAACCGGCCCGCCACAGGAGCAGTCCCGCGTCCGCCGCTTCCCAGGGACTCCGCTGCCTGAGAACCAGGGCGCCTTCATGGGGAAGGTTCATGTTTCCTCCCGGCAAACAGAAAATACAGCAGCAGCAGAACCCAGCCCGTTATACCGGCGCCGTAACGCAGGGCCGGGGAAAGCTCATGCCGGGATGACCAGAAGGCCTCAATGACCGCGGCCAGTACCAGCATCAGGCCGCTGCCGGCGATAATGGGCAGGGCCTCCCTGCCCGCCGCCCTGATGGACGCGCCCCGGCTGAGGCCCCTGGTAACAAACAGTCGGTAGCCCATCAGCAGTCCCGCCTGGGCGCTGAAAATGATCGCCGTAAGCTCAAAACTGCTGTGGCCGACAATGAAGGAAAAAAAAGTTTCCTCCAGCCCCTTGTTGATGATGTGCCCCGCGGCGGTTCCCAGAAATATCGCGTTGAAACAGAGCAGAAAAATACTCCCGATGCCCGCAAGAATCCCCGCGGCAAAAATTTTGAAGGCGATGGAAATATTATTGTAGATGTAGAAACCGAACATATCCGCGTCGGAACCAATGTCCCGGGGGGTCAAAAAATGTTCACTCGCCGGATCGTACATACGTTCCAGGGAGGAGACCTGGGATTCGGGCATAAATTCATAAGCCAGCTCGGGAAAACGGACGGTGAGGAGGCCGGAAAAAAACGCCAGCCCGTAAAAGATGATCAGGGCCGCCCCAATCCCCCGCCACTGGGCCCGGACTTTTTGGGGAAAGGTTTGGAGGATAAAACGGAGCGGCCCTTTCAGGGACCAGCCCCGCTGGCCGTAGAGAATCTGGTTCCCTTCGTTGATCAGAATATTCAAGCGTTCTATGATGGCCGGATCAAACCCGTGGACCCTGGCGGTGTTGAGATCCTGAGTCAGTTCCCGGAAGCCCTGGGGAAAAAACGCGGCATGGGTTTTTATTCCCTTTTGACTTCCCCGGATTATTCCCTCAAATTTCCGCCAGAAAGCTTCCCGGCGCAAAATAAAATTACGCTCCGTCACAGCCCCTCCCCGGTAAATTTCCGGGCCAGGCCCAGGAGGTACGCCGAGGGAACAGCGCCGCCGGCTTCCAGGGCCTGGGCATAGGGCCGGGAAATATCATCCGCCCTGGCCGCCCCCAAAAGAGGGTAACGCCGGGCAAACATCAGGATCGCCTGCTTTTCCTCGTAGGACAGGGAGGGGATGGAAAGGGGCGGCGGAAAGTTTCCCGCCGGGAAAGCCGCGGACCGCCGGGGCGGGGATAAAGATTTGGCGGTATAAACCACCAGGGTTCCCGCCGCCCAGTCCCCCAGCCGTCTGAAGCCTGGGCTGACCATCATGGAGATCAGGGCGATGGGGCATAAAAACAGGAAGGTATCCGCAAAACGCAGGAGGTTCCGTAAAAAAGACGCCCCCGGATTTACCGGGGAACCGTCATCCCGAACCACCCGGATTCCCATAATCCGCTTGCCCAGGCTCTGTCCCCGGAAAAGCAGTTCGCATATACAATGATAAAACCACTCAACGCAGAACATAAGGATCAGGGCTACCCAGCGCCCCCCCGCGTCCCCCATAAAACCGGCGGCTATAAAAAAAACAACCAGTATGGCCCACTGGAGTAATTTGTCGATCCCCCACGCGCAGGTACGGATGGGAAGTCCCGCGGGAAACAGGGCAAATTCTATTCCTTCGGGAGTCAGAACTCCCAGAGACGAATCGGTTTTGGCATGTTCAAATCCGGTCATCAGGCAAGGGATGCGGCAATCCCCACAACTATACTTATGATTATCATAACGGGAATAAACGCCAGACTGATGATCGTCAGGATACCCAAAAACTTCCAGAGGGATTTGTTGTTTTTGAAGGCGTTTTCCAGCTCCTCTTCGGCGCGGCTTTGTTGATACGCGCGGATTTTATTTCCGAAGTTATAGGTAAACAGGGCGGGGAAAAAACATAAGGC
>JAISAN010000031.1 GCA_031266635.1 Treponema sp.
TTCCGCCTGCCGGACCGATTCAATATCCGCTTCCAGCCCCGCGGGGAGGAGGTCCACAATTGCTGTATTGTAGATGTTTTGGTTTGAAAGGCTCCGGAAGTTGAGCCGCACCTGGATCAGATCCCCCACCTTTGCCGAAGTGACCAGCTGGCCCGCCTCATTGCGGAATTCCCGGTACACTTCAATGCCGTTTTTGGTCTCCCTTGCGGGAAGCTCCCGGTCAAAACCCGAGGTGTTTATCTGGTAAAACAGGTTCAACTGGTCCCGGTTTTCCAGGCGTATTTTTTCAGCCTCCCCGGAAAAGGGAACGGTAAAAAGAGTAGTTCCCGCGGGTTTCAGCTCCCGCTGCTGCTGGCCTTGAAGAATTTCCAGCACCCGGAAATTACCGGTCTCCGCATCGGGAACAACCTTGAGGTACGCATCCACCGCCATGAGGGCGAAATTGGCGGAGATGGTGGTATAGGACTGCCGCTCAAGCTGCTCCGCCATAGCGAGAAAGAGGTCCGCGGACAGGTCCCGGAGCCGCTGGGGAAAATGCCGGGCTATCATGTTGAGGTACAGGGCCTGATACATCAGTTCGTCAAAATAAAAGAAGGAATCGTCCCTGGACATGGCCCGTTTGATCCGTCCCAAAAGGGCCGAAGCGTCGCCGTCTTTTTTCAGCATGGCGTAGGTTCCCGCCAGGTACAGTCCGGGAAAACCGGTCTCCGCCTCCTGGTTGTTCCGGCCTATGTCCGTTTTCAGGGATTCTATCAGGGTGGTGGTGACGATCTCGTTCAGGGTGAGTACATAAATGGCGTAGGAACGGCAGGATAAACTGTACAGGGAGCGGTTGCCGCCGCCCGAGGCGATGCTTCTCAGGGCCTGGAGCAGTTTAACCATAATCCCCGGCGCCACATAGTAGCCGTTGTTTTTGGCCTCGGTAAGAAAGTGGGCGGCGTAGATCGTTACCATGGGATCCGCCGGGGAACGGGAAGTCCAGGGGCCGATGTTGCCGTCATCCTTCATCCGGGCCTGGAGTATGCCGATAACCCGGTACACCCCCTCTTCCGCCGCCTCGCGGCTCACGCCGAGGTCCCGGAAAAGCCGGGGATACAGGAAGGGGAAAGCCGCGCTGGTAAGCTGTTCCGAACAGCCGTAGGGGAAGGCGTCAAGGTAGAAATAAAGCCCCTTGGCAAGCCCTGTGGGGAGGTAGGAAAGGGCCGCTTCCCTGGTGTGGAATTCCTCATAGAGCTGCCGGTTGATGGTTACTTCGGTGTTTTTGTTTTTGATGGCCCCGGAATAGAGGGACACCCGGTAGGGCACGGCGGGGCGGACGCTCATGTAGGCCGCCAATTCAGAACGCTCCCCGCCGCCAGAGGCGGTAAAACGGACTTCCGCCGCCCCCAGGGGGCCCGCCGCTTTTACGGGAATGTTCAGGGTTTGATCCTTTCCTTCGGGAATGGCAAGATCAAATTTAGTTTTTCCGGTCAGGGTCAGGTGAGGGGAGGGCGCGGCCGCAAGGTGAACCATGCCCCCTTCTCCTGAGCCCTTCTGGTTGTTGGTGACGGTCAGGCTGATCTCAAACTCATCCCCCGGCGCGGCCATCATGGGGGCGTTGGGGGAAATGATGAAGGTACTCCGCAGCAGGGACCGGTCTTCCGCGGCGCCCAGGGAATCGCCGGACACCGCCACCGCCATGACCCGGAGGGTTCCGTTAAAATAATCGGGCGTCTTGTAGGTGAGTTCCCGGACTTCCGGGCCTGAATCCACGATGCCCGACCAGTAGGCCACCGGCGCGTTTTGCCGCCGCTTAAAGGGATTGAGATTCCGGGAAAGCTCATCGTAACCTGCGCCGCCGCCTGTGGCCGTAAGGAGGCGGGCTACCGAATATTCGGGAAGCACCAGATCGAGAATCTGGGCAGTCCGCACTTCCAGGGCCCGCTTCTGGAAAAAGAAACCTAATGGGTCCGGGGTTCGGTAACCCGCAAGCTGGAGAATCCCTTCGTCCACCGCGTAGACGATGATCTTTGCCCGCCGGGGGGTGGAGTATTTGATGACAAAATCTTCCCCCGGCTTTGCCTCACCGGGAATATCCAGGCTGATCCGGTTGGTCCGGCTCTCCCGGCTTATGGAGAAGGGAACCGCGCCGTAGCTCAGGGGAGACATGAATACCTCCGGGGAAGACCGGGAACGAAGGTACTGGATGTTTATGTACCCGTTCCCCTCAAGCTCCGGGGGAACCGCGATGGTCTGGGTGGAAGTTTCCCCGGAACTGCGGAACCATTTGTGGGCGTAGACCTTGTCCCGCTCAATGGTGATAAGCCCCGCCCCGGAATATGGGGCCTTGATCATCAACTGAATGGTTTCGCCGGGGCTAAAATCGTTTTTGTTAAGGCTTATCTCCAGTTCCGCGGTGCGGTTCAGACTCCGCTGGATGTTGGTCGTCCCCGCCACGGTAAAGGTAAGCCGGTTGTATTCCATTTCGTCAGGACCCGTCAGAACCAGCCGGTATTCGCCGGGAGCGCCGGAGGGGAGGGTGTATACCAGACCCTCCGCAGGAATGGTAATTTTTTCGGAGGAAAGGGGATATTCCTTTTGAATCGACTGGTATTTATAAACCCCGTTGGGCTGGCGCACCAGCATGGAAACGTAGCGCAGTTCCATCAGGGTCAGGGTAATATCATTTACCGCGCTTGGTTCCGCCTGGGGGTTTATGGCGATAAGGGAGATTTACCGCACCGCATCCCGCTGGATATAACTTAAATTCCCGTCCGCCCTATAACCGATAAGCCAGGGGAGGGGGCTCACATACAGAGACGCCTCGGCGGAAACGTTCCGGCCGCTGCCCTTTTCAAAAGCCTCAGTGTAGAAACTAAGGGCATAGGTGGCTTTTTCAAATTTTGCCAGATCCAGGGTGAATTCCGCCTGGCCGTCCCCGTCGGTGGTTTTGGTTCCCAGAAATTCCTGGTAGCTGTTTTTCCCCAGATACGGGTCCTGGAAGCGGTAGTCCCGGTATTGGCGGAAATACTGGTGTCCCGGCGATAGGTTCATCTGGGCCTTTACCTCGTTTCCCGCCGCGGGGCTTCCGAAAAGGTTCCGTACCCGTACCAGCGCCTTGAGCTGGGCCGGAGCAATCCAGCCCCCCTGGGGCAGAGTTTCGCCTTCGGCAAGGGGGGCAAAAACCGCGCTCACATTCAGGGTGTCGGGGAGGAATTCCTCCACCTTCACGGTCTGGGAACCCAGAAAGACCCGCTCTTCACGTTCCCGGTTTTCCCGGATCACATAGACCGATGTGGTGTAGGTTCCCGTGGGGGACCAGTCGTGGGTGCTGAAACGGATCTCCTCCACCCCTTCGGGGGAAAGGCTGATCCGCTTGCTGGAAATTTCCGCCCCCCTGGGGTCGTTAACCGTATATTCCAGGGGCGTTCCCCCCAGGTTCATCGTCCAGTCCCCGGACTTGACCGCCATGCCGATCCGCACTTCATCGCCGGGACGGTAAAGCCCCCGGTCGGAAAAAAGAAAGGCCCGCAGGCTTTTGGGATCGTCCGCCCCCCGGAGGCCCCCTATATCAAAGGAAGAATAATCCAGGCTCCGGCCCGACGCGCTGTAGGGCATAAAGGACATATCCTCCCCCACGCGGGCCGTGTAAACCGTGGGGGCCTGCTCGTTCCGGTATGCGGAAAGGGCAGGAATCTGCGCCCGGCCGCCTGAGTCCGAATAGACGGACACCAGAGGATTCCCGTTGAGCCCCAGAACCGACACCAGCGCCCCCTCCACCGGCTCCCCGGAGGCAATGGACTGGACAAAAATATCACGGGTTCCGTCGGTGTTGGTCTTAACAAAGAAACCCAAATCCGTAACCATGATGAGCCGCCGGTCGGAATAACCGGAATTAGGATCCCGGCCCTGCAGGGTAAACACAAAAAAACCGTGCCGCAAATTCCGGGAGGGGATATTCGCCAGGTACCGGGAAAAATCAAAGGAAAAAAAGCCCATATCCCTTTCGCCGTCCAGGGGAATATCGGCATCCTCCGTGTATTGCTCGGTAATGTTGTACTGGTTAAAGGAATAACCGCGGAAATTAAGATTGCTCATATCCCCGCTTATTTGGGACGCCAGGTGGTTCAGATCGTCGGGTCTGATCCGGCCTATGGCGTAGCGGACGGCGTTTATTCCCCGGCTCATCATGGCCAGCCGTTTTTCCCCGGAGAATGAGAGAATGGAGCCCTCGGACAAAATAGCCAGTTCTTTGGGGAAATTTTTTACCTGGAACGTGGTTTCCCAGGCTTCGTTTAACACGTAACCGCCGTAGAATTTGGCGCCGTTGTTCAGCTTAACATAAATATAGCGGCCCGGCTCGACGGAAAATTTATAGCTGTTTACCGCGTTGTAGGCCAGCTCGTTGGGTATCGCCTCCAGATCGAGTTTCCGGCCCAGGGCAAGAACCTCCGGCGTTACCCGGTCGGTCGAATACCAGCGGTAGTTTTTCTCTCCCTTAATTCCCGGCAGATCCGGGAGATCCACCGGCAGTTCCCAGGCGCCGATATTTTGGGCCAGTTCAGCGGGGCTGATGGTTCCCCTGGTGGAAAGGATAAAAACTTGATCGTAGCGCTGATCCTCGTTTTTGATGAGTTCGTGGGAAAAATTTTCCACCCGGACATAAGCGGTCATCCCCGGAATATCCACGGTAAAAACAATGGGACTGTTGTATCTTCCCTCGCCGCTTGAATCCCGGATACCCTGCTTAACATCGATCCGCATACTTACGTCTCTGGCGGGCATTCCCAGGGCTTCGGAGACAATATAGGCTTCCATAAAATCTTTGCTGTAGTTTACGGTAAAGTCGTAGCGCTTCTTTTTTAAGGAACCCGAATCCCGGTCGATCCGGGGTTCTATGGTGATATTTTGTTCCAGAGAAGCGGGATCTATGGGATAATTGGCCCGAAGCGTCGCCAGCACCCTTTTGACCGCGCTGTTTTCCGGATCAATATAAAATTCCGATCCTGCGTCCCAAACTGAAAAACCTTCTATCGAAAAGAAGAAGGAGGGATCAACCCTGATATGGGGCGGGAAAAAATCTTTGGCAAAACTGACGGTATATTTCGCCCCGATGCTCCAGGGCCGTTCCGCGGTAAAAATGAGCGTGTCGTCCCCTTCCCAGCGCCAGACGCCGTTTATGGGCGGATTTATGCTGATCCCCCCGCTTACTTCCTGGTCCGCCATATCCACCGGCGCGGCGGACCCGTAAAATTCCAAAACCAGCGGTTCCGCCTCCCGGCTGCCCGCCG
>JAISAN010000116.1 GCA_031266635.1 Treponema sp.
ATCGCCACGGAAAATCCTATTGAAAGCGAGGGAACTTTCCCCCTCCCCGCGGCCCAGCTTGACCGTTTTATGATGCGCCTCTCCCTGGGTTACCCCAGCCGGGAAGCGGAGCTTGCCATTCTGGACGAAAACCCCGCGGAAGAGGGCCTGGCCAAACTGGACCCGGCGATCAGGCTGACCGATTTTCTCGCCGCCCAAAAAGCCGCCGCCGCGGTGTTTTGCCATCCGGCGCTGAAAGAGGCCGCCGCCGACATGATTCGGGACACCCGGATTCACCGGGGCTTTCTTTTGGGGGCCAGCCCCCGGGCGGGCCTCCACCTGCTGCAGGCCGCCAAAGCCCTGGCCCTGGTCCGGGGCCGTTCCTATGTCACCGATGAAGATTTAATATCCCTGGCGGCCCCGGTGCTGGCCCACCGGCTGAAACTCCGGGACCCCCGGACTCAGGTGGACAAACTTATCCGGGAAATATGCCTGGCCCGGATTAACGGGATTAAAGTTAGCTTTGTTCAATAACCCGTTGGAACAACCTCAATTGACTGTAGAGGCTTTTTCAAAACTTCAGTTTTGAAAAAGCAACCTCTGAAAATAGCAGTTTTGCAGGCCGTAGGCCGAAAAACTGCAAGAGCCTCTTGCAAAACTAACCGAGTTTTGTAAGAGGCTCTGTGCGCTAACGCACGCCGTGCACTGTAGCGCACTATTGTTTCAGGTACTGGACTAATATATTTAAATAGTTTATTATCACGATAACAAATCATTTCAAGGAGCAATTTCATGCCGAAATCAGCAACTCAAACCCCTGGAGCCGTTCTTCAATCTTTTTTGGACGACTATCAACTGAACCCCACTATACTGGCAAAGGACATCAGTATGAGCCAGTCCGCTATCCGCCAAGTGGTAATCGGGAAAACAAGAATATCAGTTCCCGTGGCCCTTCGTCTCGCCAAGTATTTTGGTAACACCCCCGAATACTGGATTGATGTGCAAAACAAATACGACTTGTCCGAAGCCGCCAAAGACAGCGGATTAGCCGCGGCCCTTAAACGCATACCAAGAGCCAAAAAAGCGGCCCCCCAAAAAGCGGGTAAAGCGGCGGTTCCGGCGAAAAAGCCCCTGCCCAAAAAGGCTGCGCCCAAGAAAGCGGCTCCCAAGAAAGCGGCGCCTAAAAAGGTGGTGCGTAAAAGCCCTGCCTCCAAAGCTCCGGCTTCCCCAAAGACCGAATTATAAATCCGGTTAAGAACAATAAATGAGAGAGGGGGAGCGCCTTTATTTTTTTGTCGCATCCATTTACTCCCCCAAACACATGGAAGGGGTATTTGTCCGGCTTCTCTGAACATAAGCGCTATGGCGTTTGTGGGAAAATAAATACGGAGTCTAAAGCTTATCTGCCCAGCTGCCGCATCATAGCCTGAGCCTGGCCGTTTTTGTTCATCTTGGCCATTTTTTTCATCATAGACCGCGTTTTTTCGAATTTTTTGATAAGCCGGGCGACCTCAGCCACAGAAGTACCGGAACCCCGGGCAATGCGGGAACGGCGGGAAGGGCCGATGATCAGATAATTGGCCCGTTCTTTCCGGGTCATGGAGGAGAGTATGGCCTCCTGACTTTTCAGATCCTCCCGGTTGATGTCTTCTTCGCTCACCTGTCCGGCCATGCCGGGGATCATATCCAGCATGGACTGGAGGGAGCCCATCTTTTTCACCGACCGGAGCTGGTTAAGCCAATCTTCCAGGGTAAAGTTCTCCTTCTCCATCTTTTTCTGGAGTTCCAGGGCTTCTTTCTGGCTAATCACCTCCTGGGCCTTTTCTACCAAGCTTACCACGTCCCCCATGCCGAGAATCCGTCCCGCGATCCGGTCGGGATAGAAGGGTTCAAAATCCTCGGGTTTTTCCCCGGTCCCTACAAATTTGAGCGGCTTTCCGGTGATGGTTTTGAGGGAGAGGGCCGCGCCGCCCCTGGTGTCGGAGTCAAATTTGGTGAGGATTACCCCGGTGAGGCCAATCTGTTCGTCGAAACTTTTTGCAATGTCCACCGCCGACTGGCCGGTCATGGAGTCCGCCACCAGGAGCAGTTCATCGGGCCTGCTGGCGTCTTTGAGGCGGGAAAGTTCCGCCATCATGGGTTCGTCGATCTGGAGCCGGCCCGTGGTGTCGATGACCAGCGTGTCGATGAGGTTTTTCCGGGCCCAGTCCACGGCCCCCCGGTAGACTTTAACGCTGTCATGGGACCCGTTGGGGCCCCCGGCCCCTTCTTCCTTATAAACCGGAACGCCGATTCGGGAACCCAGCGCCGAAAGCTGTTCCACCGCCGCGGGCCGGATCAGGTCGCAGGCCACCAGGAGCGGTTTCCGTCCCTCTTTTTTCAGTCGGAGGGCCAGCTTGGCGGAACTGGTGGTTTTCCCCGATCCCTGGAGACCCAGCATGAGGATCACCGAAAGCACATCGGGCCCCCGTAAGGAAAGGTCTTGTTTGGAATCCCCCAGGAAGGACACTAATTTATCGTGAACGATTTTGACAAACTGCTGGCCCGGATCTACCGCCCGGAGAACCTTCTCCCCCCTGGCGTCCTCAATGGTAGAGTTCACAAAACGGCGAACCACCCGGAGGTTTACATCCGCTTCCAGCAGGGCCATTTTGATGGCCTCCACCGCGTCGCTGATATTTTTTTCGGTGATGGTTGATTTCCCGGAAACAAACCGGAGAGCGTCTGAAACCTTCTGGGTTAACTTATCGAGCAAGGGCGGCCTCCTCATTATGCTGATCTTTTTTATGCTGGAATACCAGGCCGTTCAGGCGCTGAAGAAATTCATCTATGGTTTGATCAGTTTTGGTGGTAAAGGTGGCGTACCCATAACTGATCGACAAAGTATAGGAACGGTTGGGTTTTTGGTTGAAGGTTTCCAGAGTCCGCAGTACCCGGAACAGGAGTTTTTCAATATCGAATTTTGCCTTGATGGCGATGAGGAATTCATCCCCGCCGATCCGGGCCAGGAAGTCGGACTGGCGGGAACATTGCTTTAATATCTCCGCCATTTCCGCCAGGGCCTGATCCCCCGCTTCCTGGCCGCAGGTTTCGTTTATTTTTTTCAGGCCGTTGATGTCGAAAAGAGCCATAGAATAGGACTGTTTGGTATTCATCCGGGCTATCTGGCCGATAAATTCGGTAAAGCCGGAACGGTTCCCGATGCCGGTTATATTGTCCTGCGTGGTATCGCTGCGGATGATGTAAAAATATCCGTAAAGCAGGCCCCCGGTGAAAAAGGCCCAGATCAAGTGGCCGCCGGTAAAGATCATATCCAGGACGGCCCCGGCGCCGGTGAGGATGGCGAGAAAGACGATCAGGCTTATATGAACTATTTTCAGATGTTTGGCGGAGACCAGCAGATCGACAATAAGCATCACGATGGCAATATAGGAAAGGTAAAAACGAACCAGAAACAAATTGCCGTTTTGAAAATAGTTGTCCTCTGAAATATAAAAATAAAACCCTTTTGGAATATTCAGCGCCATGATGACGATGTTGACGCCCATAAGACCTATGACCAGGTACAAAAATTTTTTGACCCGGGCGTTGTTTTTATTGGCAAGATAATCAATAAATACCGCCGCCAGATAATAGGCAAGGTTCTGAAAAATAAAATAGATATTATTGAGCACATAAAGGGTAATACGAATTCGGATTCCCGGCCTGCCACCCAGAATAACAGCGGTGAAGTTGACAAGGATTGCGGTGAGGATGGCGACGAGGGTCGCGAGATAAAGCTTCCTCTGGAAATGATCGGTGTTCATTTTGCGAAGGTAATCAATCAGAATCATTACCAGGACAAGGCCGGTGGCGATGGGCGGATACAGGATGCTGCTGGTTGTCACGATTCCTCCTTTTTCAATTTACCGGGCGGTTGAGGTTGTTCCAAAACCCGGTTGGTTTTGAAACAAGCTCATTCATTAAGAAAATTCTGCAAAAAATCAAGGGGCTCAATTTCCCGGTTTAGAATCTGGTAAAGCCCCACGGAGATGGGCATTTTGAGCTTGTATTTTTCGGCCAGTATTTTTACATACTTCGCCGCCGCCAGTCCTTCGGGGAGGTAGCCGATCTCGGCAATCCGCTCCAGAATATCTTCCAGGCTGCGGTAGGGTTCGAGGAGCTTTTTCTCGATAATTTCCCTGCCGAACCGGCGGTTCCGGCCAAAGACAGAACGGCAGGTAACGTCCAGATCGCCGATGCCGGAAATGGAAGTGAAGGTTTCCGGATGGGTCGCGCCCATAGCCCGGCCCAGAGTCTGTATCTCATTGAGTCCCGCGGCCAAAAGCAGGGATTCGGTGCCGTCGCCAAACATATCCCCCGAATCTTTCTGGCTCTTCATGGCATCCATGATGCCAAAGGCAATGGCGATGACATTTTTTGCCGCCGCCGCCACCTGAACTCCCCGGACATCAAGTGAGGGAAACACAAAGAGCCGTTTGCTTTTTAATAAATCCCGGAACCGGAAGGAATTTTTGGCGGTTTCGCTGGCCGCGATAAGGCCGGTGATTTTCCCCCGGGAAACTTCCTCGGCGTGGCTGGGACCGGCGATATACACCAGAGCCTGATGGTAAAAGCCGGGGAGGTAATCCTCCAGGGTTTCCAGAATCAGCCGGGGGCCTTTGGGCGAATCCAGAAAACCTTTGGTAATGACGGCAATAGCGCTTTTTCCCTCCCGGATTGAGAGGACCGAAAGGATTTGTTTGACCGTATTCAGCAAATAAAGTGAGGGGACTGCCAGGATGATAAATTCCCGGCCCTCCGCGGCTTCCTCAATGTCCGTAATGGCCCGCAGGGCAGGGGGGAGTTTTACGCCCGGCAAAAACTGGGTGTTTTCGCGGCGGACATTAATGTCCTCAGCGGTCGATTCCTCCCGGCTCCAGAGAATCACCTCCCGGCCCTTATCGGCAATAACTTTGGACAGGGCGGTTCCCCATGCCCCGGCGCCCAGTACCGCCACCGGGGCGGAATTATCTAAAACCATATTTGATTCCCATCCTCCCAAACATATACTTCTCCGGGCCGGAAAAAGAGGGCGCATTCCCGTTCCGCGCTGGCGGGGGAATCTGACGCATGGACAATATTAAGCCGGGTCCGGGCGGCGTAATCTCCCCGGATAGTACCGGGGCACGCGTCATCCACACTGGTAGGGCCCGCCAGGCGCCGGACTATCGAAATGGCTTCCTCCCCCTCCAGGAGCAGGGCGATGATCGGCCCGGAGGTGATATATTCTACCAGCGGGCCGTAAAAGGCCTTCTCCCGGTGTTCGGCATAATGGGTTTCCGCCGTCAACCGGTCCATTTGGATCATTTTAAGGGCGATAATTTTCAATCCCTTCCGTTCAAAGCGGTGAATAATTTCTCCCGCTATCCGCCGCTGGAGACAGCCGGGTTTCAACAAAACGAGCGTTTTTTCCATAATACGAATTGTAATATATCTTGGGCTGTTTGTGAAACTGGAAAACCTGAAATTCCGATCTCTTTTCGGTTCCGGAATAGTTATCTTCGGAATTGCCGCGCCCCGGTTATGGTATTATTTTTTGAAAAAATACTCCATAAAAACGGAATTTTCCAAGAAGCGGCGAAGATTAGTCTATCCCCGCGGCCCTGCGGAACCGCTGTACCGTAGCGGCGGCGATGGGCCGGGCTTTCTCCGCCCCCTTCGCCAGGGTGGCGTCCAGCCCCGCGGGATCCGCCATAATGGCGTTGAACCGTTCCCGCAAGGGGGCAAGTTCCCGGTTTACCACCCGGAAAAGCTCTTCTTTGGCCTCTCCCCAGCCCATGCCCCCCTCCCGGTATCGTTTTCCCAGGGCGGCCTGTTCCTCCGGGGAGGAAAAAAGCTTATACAGGAGATAAATCTGGCTTGAATCCGGGTCTTTGGGCTCCGCTACTCCCTGGGAGTTGGTTACTATCCGCATAATGAGCTTGCGAAGCTCTTTTTCCGGGGTAAAGAGGGGGATAGTATTATTGTAGCTTTTACTCATCTTCCGGCCGTCCAGACCCGGCACTACCGCCACATTTTCCTGAACCGCCGCCTGGGGGACTTTGAGCACTTCGCCCTTGTAGTTGAAGTTTACCGCCTGGGCAATATCCTGGGCCATCTCCACATGCTGAACCTGATCCTTCCCCACGGGAACCACATCGGCGTCAAAAAGGATGATGTCCGCCGCCATAAGCACGGGGTAGGTAAAAAGCCCCATGTTGATCCCCGCATCGGGGTCGTCGTCTTTGCCGGTGTTTTCCTGGACCGCCGCCTTGTAGGCGTGGGCCCGGTTCATAAGGCCCTTGCCGGTAAAGGCCATGAGCATGGTGGCAAGTTCAAAGGTCTCGGGAACCGAACTCTGGCGGTAGAAAATAACCCGTTCCGGGTCCAGCCCCGCCGCAAGCCAGCCCGCCGCCACCTCCCGGATACAGGCGGAAAGTTCTTTGGGGTTTTTCATGGTGTTCAGGGCGTGATAGTCGGCGATAAAGTACCGGGTTTCGTATTCCCGGGTCAGTTCCAGGGCCGGCCTGATAGCCCCAAAATAGTTGCCGATGTGGAGTATACCGGTAGGTTTTATCCCGGTGAGCGCGATCTTCATGGGGCCATTATTCCATGTTTTCGCTAAAAGGGAAAGGCCGCTGGCGTTTGGTACACCAGGGTCTATGGTCTTTCTCCTTCCGCTTTTATATACTTATACCCATGAACATACTGATAATCGGCGGAGCGGGGTACATCGGCAGCCATGTGGCCCGGGAACTTCTGGACCGGGGCCACCGGGTTACGGTCTACGACAATCTTTCCAGCGGGCTGCGGCAAAACCTTTTTCCCGAGGCGGCTTTTATCCACGGGGACATCCACGACGAGACGGGGCTGCTCCGGGCCATGGCGGAACCCCTCCATAACCCCAAAAGCGGCGGCGGTTTTGACGCCCTGGTTCACCTGGCGGCGTCCAAGGCGGCGGGGGAATCCATGATCAAGCCGGAAAAATATTCCCGCAACAACATCAACGGGACGATCAATATTCTGAACGCCGCCGCCGAAACGGGGATCAAATACATCGTCTTTTCTTCCAGCGCCGCGGTGTACGGCGAACCGGAATATCTGCCTATTGACGAAAAACACCCCACCGATCCGGAAAACTACTACGGCTTTACGAAACTTGAAATCGAGCGGTTCCTCATGTGGTACGAACGGCTCAAAGGCATCCGGTACGCGAGCCTCCGGTACTTCAACGCCGCGGGCTACGATGTGCGGGGCCGGATCACCGGGCTGGAACAGAACCCCGCGAACCTCATCCCCGTCATTATGGAGGCCGCCTGCGGCATGAGGGGGGAAGTTCAGATCTTCGGGAACGATTACGACACCCCCGACGGTACGTGCGTCCGGGATTATATTCATGTAAACGATCTCGCCGTGGGCCACGCCCTGGCCCTGGATTATATCAGCGGCAGCGGCAAAAGCCTTACCCTTAACCTGGGGAGCGAAACCGGCAGTTCCGTGACGGAGGTGGTGGAGACCGCCCGCCGCGTTACCGGCCGGGCCATCCCCGCGAAAATCTCGGGCCGCCGCGCCGGAGACCCGGCGAAACTTACCGCGTCGTCGGGGCTGGCCCGTGAAGTCCTGGGCTGGAAGGCCCGGTATTCGGACATGGACACCCTGATAAAAACAAGCTGGGACGCATACCGGGCGGGGGCTGCCGGAACATAAGCGCCCCGTCGAGGGGCGATGATGAATAAAGCGGCAGGGGCCGGCGCCCCACCAAAGCCCCTGTTCACATATTGGCCGGCCGCGTTTATGCGGCCGGTGCGCCGCCGGAACGGCCCGCCGTTGAAAGGCGCCCCTAAAAGCCCTATACTGGGATTGGAGATTTACCATGCCCCTGGCCAAAGAAAAACCTTATTATACTTACGCCGATTTCCTTGAATGGGACGAAGGCGAGCGTTACGAGATCATAGACGGCG
>JAISAN010000221.1 GCA_031266635.1 Treponema sp.
TGGGCCATAGCCTTTGGAAACAAAAACACCTATGGGGACGCGGAAAACCAGCTTGCCGAACTTATCCGGCGGGACCGGAACCGCGCCGGCGTCATCATCTGGTCGGTGGGAAATGAGAACGCCGACACGGAGGAACGGCTGCGGTTTATGTCGGGGCTGGCAAAAAAGGCAAAGGAGATGGACGAAACCCGGCTGGTATCCGCGGCATGTCTCATTAACCATGAAAAACTCAAAATCGAGGACCGGCTTACGGAATTTCTCGATGTTACCGGCGTTAACGAATACTACGGCTGGTATGACCCGGATTTTGACAAGCTGTCCCGTATCCTTTCCAACTCCCTTCCCGATAAACCGGTGATCATCACGGAATTCGGGGGCGGCGCCCGGAGCGGACAACGGGGCACGGTGAACGATCTTTTTTCCGAGGATTATCAAAAAGCGCTGTATATAAAACAGGTGGAGACTTTTAAAAAATATCCCTTTATCGCGGGTTTGAGTCCCTGGATACTCTACGACTTTCGCTGCCCCCGGCGTTTCAACCCTTACCAGGAAGGGTACAACCGGAAGGGCCTCATAGACGCGGACCGGAAAACGAAAAAGCTCGCCTTTTTCGTTATGCAAGATTTTTACAAGAAACGATAACATGACACGGGCGTGTCCGGATAGTTCTTTTGCTTGGTACTATAGTACTAAATTAAACCGGGAAAATTGGTACTATTGTAACTTGCGGTCGTTGTAATTTGGTTTCACCATAATACCCACATGGAAAAGTCTACTTTAAAAAGGCTCTGGGATTGTAAAACCCTTATCCTCATGTGCGCCCCGGCAATTCTTTTCTTTTTTATCTTCAGTTATATTCCCATGCCCGGCGCGTATATCGCGTTTACGGATTTTAAATACAATCAGGGGATTTTCGGCAGCCGCTTTGTGGGTTTTGATAATTTTAAGTTTCTCGTTATCTCGGGCAAGCTCTGGCAGCTTACCCGGAATACTATTCTCTACAACCTGGCCTTTATTACCCTGGGTCACATTTTACAGATCACCATAGCCGTTTTTTTAAACGAGATACGCAATAAATGGTTTAAAAAAGTAAGCCAAACGATTATGTTCCTGCCCTATTTTATCTCCGCGGTACTGGTGGGTTTTCTTGCCTTTAGCGTGTTGAATTTTGATTTTGGTTTTATACCGAATCTTGTCCGGCGGCTGGGAGGAGAAGCGCCTCGTTTTTACGCCCATCCCGCGGTGTGGCCCTTTATCATTGTGGCGGTAAACCTGTGGCAGAGTACCGGTTACGGTTCTATCGTTTATTTTGCCACTATCTGCGGCATTGACACCTCCATTTACGAGGCCGCGGAAATTGATGGGGCCAACGCGATTCAAAAAATCCGTTACATCATTTTGCCGAGCCTCAAACCCACGGTCATCATTCTGGTCCTTTTTTCCATCGGGGGCATACTCAAGGGCAACTTCGGCCTGTTCTATAATCTGGTGGGCACCGCCAACGCGACACTCCAGCCATATACGGACATTATAGAAACCTACGTCTACCGCAGCCTCATCAACCAGTTCAATTTTTCGTACTCCGCCGCGGCGGGACTGTACCAGTCTTTGGTGGGTTTTATCATCGTGATGACCGCCAACGCCGTTATCAAGCGGCTGGAATCCGATTATGCCCTGTTCTAGGGACTTGCTGTATTTGTGGAAGAAGGAGGAAGAAGGGTGATAAAAGTCAAGCGGGACATGGTTTCGCGCATTGTTACCTTTACGGCGCTTGTTTTTGTATCTGTCTTCGCCGTCCTTTGTCTTCTGCCCTTTGTGATGATGGTGTCCGCCTCTTTCAGTTCCGAAAACGCCATAATGACCAGGGGCGTCGGCATCCTGCCCAGGGATCTTTCCCTGGAAGCCTACAGTATTGCCCTGAGGAGCCCAAAGTACCTTATCGGCGCGTATATTGTTTCGATTATCCTTACGGTAACAGGGACCGCTATCGGCCTTTTCCTCATTTCCATGACCGGTTATGCACTGTACCGGCCCGATTTTTTTATCCGTAACAAGATATCTTTTTATTTTTATTTTACCACCCTGTTTTCGGCCGGCCTGGCCCCCAGTTATATCTGGATGACCCGTTACCTTCACCTCAAGAATTCCTATCTGGCCGTACTTCTCCCCCTGCTCATGTCGCCGTGGCTTATTATCCTTATGCGGAATTTTATGCGATCCATTCCCTTTGAGATTACCGAGTCCGGCAAGATCGATGGCGCCGGAGACTTCCGTATCTTTTTTTCCCTGGTTTTCCCCATGCTGAAGCCGGCCCTGGCGACCATAGGGCTGTTCCTGGCCTTGAGCTACTGGAACGAATGGTACAATTCCATGTTGTACATCCCCGGGCTGGATTACAAGCCCCTGCAATACTATCTGTACCGTATTGTAAACGAAGCGGCGGCGCTCAAAAATTCCGTGGCCGGCGCCAATGTGCCGATAGGCGCGCTGCCGTCCACCACCCTCAAAATGGCGACCGCGGTATTAACCACCGGCCCCATCATTTTGCTCTATCCCTTTGTGCAGAAGTATTTTATTTCCGGCATTGTGGTCGGTTCTGTGAAAGGTTAATTCGTTATAGGGTAACCCGATTACTATCAGGAGGATTTACAATGAAGAAATTTGCGGGATTTATGCTGGTTCTTGGGATTGCCTCGGCTCTCTCAGGCTGCGGCGGCAGGGCGGACGGAAGCGGCAGACCGGTTCTTGTTACCATGCTGGTATTAGGGAACAAGCCGGTAAACGGCCGCATGGAAACGGTTCTTGCGGAAGAAAATAAGATCTTTAGGGAGAAGCTCAACGCGGAACTGGCGCTTCAGTATATCGAGTGGGCCGACTGGCAGACCAATTACCAGCTTGCCATAGCCGCCGGGGACAGTTCCATCGATCTGATCGTGACGGCAACAGACTGGCTTTTCGCCTGGGAGATTGCCCGGAAGGGGGGCTTTATGCCCCTGAGCGAAGAACTCCTGAAAACCAACGCGCCCAGGACCTGGGCGGCCATACCCGAAGATCACTGGGATCTTTGCAGTCAGGACGGCGCGATTTGGTTTATCCCGGAGGATCAATATTCCCAGTTTACCAACCACGGTATGTACTGGCGCAAGGATTGGGGCGCCCGGGGGGGAGTTGCCCAGGTAAGAAATTTTGAGGAACTGGAAGCCTACTTTGACGCGGTAAAAAGATACCATCCCGAAGCCTACCCCTGGGATGTATCGGCCCTGGATATTCCCTACGGTATTCTCGGCGGCTATCTGACCACCTATACCAACACCCAGGTCATCCTGGGAACCGCCACAGGGAATTACAATATTTTTCTTTATGATACCGATGATCCCTATACAGTCCTTTCGTATATGGACGTTGACGCGTTTCTTGACTCCGCCCGTATGATGGACCGCTGGGCAAAAAAGGGTTTTTGGCGGGAGGATGTGCTTAACTATCGTACCGATACCAGGGAGATGATGTTTGCGGGACTGTCCGGGGCGGATCAGCATCATACCATGACCTACTATACCAACACCCGGCCAACCATGGACCGGCTGCAGCCCCGTTCGGATCTGCAATTCTTTTACTGGGGCCAGGCCAATAAAAATGTAAACAAAGACCTTCTTACCCACGGAGCTATGGCGTTGAGCGCCTATTCCAGAAACCCCGGGCGGGCCTTGCAGGTCTACGATATGCTCAGGAACGACAAGACCATATACATGCTCCACAATTACGGCATCGAAGGGACGGATTATGTGATGAACGCCGACGGCACACTGGGGCGGCCCGATGGCTGGACACCTGAAACCGATGGTTTGGGGACCAATTTTTGGGCAGGCCGCATGGACGAGTTTGAACCGGTGAACGAAAGCTGGTGGAACGGTACGCAGGACCTCATCAAAGAACTGAACAGTTTTGCCAAGGAATATCCCCTGGGAAAACTTGCCTTTGACAATACCAGAGTGGCCGCGGAGATGGCCGCCATAGGCGATGTATGCTCCACCTACATTCCCGCCCTTTCCTATGGTAAAAACGGTAATGTAGATAAAGCGGTGGCGGATTTTTACGCGGCCCTTAAAATGGCGGGTTACGACAAGGTAAAGGCGGAGATCCAGGCCCAGCTTGACACGTTGAAGGCAGCCGGGGAAAAATAATTTATGTCTTTTTTTACCAAAACTGGCGGCGATTTGCTTTGCCGCCTTAACGGTGAGACCATGCTCCTTTGTCCCTGGGGGAAAAACGCGATACGGGTTCTATCGGCCGCGGCCGCAAAGCCTGTCTTTACGGATTGGGCGCTGCTCCCCAGGGAAGCAGGTGAGGCGGAAATATCCCTTTCCGAAACCGAGGCCCGCATATCCACAGGAAAGATCACCGGGGTAGTAAAAAAGCTCGACTGGCCCGACAGGCTGGAAGTTTCGTTCTATAACCGGCAGGACCGTCTGCTCTTTAGGGAGCGTGAAGCAGGGGGCGCGTTACAGCTTAGGGCGCGGAAATTCAAGCCCATCCCCGGCGGCGATTACCGGCTTACCTTTTCCCTTGCGCCGGAAGAAGATGAAAAACTCTACGGGATGGGACAGTACCAGCAGGAGATCCTCAATGTAAAAAACTGCTCCTTTGAACTGGCCCATAGAAATTCCCAGGCCAGCGTTCCTTTTGTACTGTCCAGCCGGGGCTACGGCTTCCTTTGGCATAACCCCGCCATAGGCAGGGCGGTTTTCGGGCGGAACGGAACCGAATGGTACGCCGAAAGCACGAAGCAGCTCGATTACTGGGTCTGCGCCGGGGATACTCCTGCGGAAATATGCGGCGCCTATGCGGACGCGACCGGCCATGTCCCCATGATGCCCGAATACGGATTAGGATTCTGGCAGAGCAGGCTGCGCTACTGGAATCAGGAACAACTCCTTGAAGCCGCCCGGGAATACCGGCGGCGCGGCTTACCCATCGATGTCATTGTCTGCGATTTCTTTCACTGGCCCAAAATGGGAGATTTCCGTTTTGAGGAAGAATTTTTCCCCAATCCCCAAGCCATGACCGAAGAACTGGAGCGCATGAACATCAAGCTCATGGTTTCGGTATGGCCCCAGATAGCGTTGGAAAGCGAGAATTTCCGGGAGATGAAAGCGCGGGGCCTGCTGGTCTCCACCGAAAGCGGCGTTCAGGTACAGATGCAGTTTGGCGGGGACAGTGTTTTCTTTGATCCCACCAACCCCGAAGCCCGGGACTATGTATGGCAAAAGTGTAAAAAAAGCTACTACGATATAGGTGTCCGTATCTTCTGGCTTGACGAGGCGGAACCGGAATACGGGGTGTACGACTTTGATAATTACCGTTATTTTCTTGGGCCCAATATTCAAATCGGCAATATCTATCCCCAGTTGTATGCCCGCGCTTTTTTCGACGGCATGACGGGCGAAGGTCAAAAAGAAGTCGTAAATCATATCCGCTGCGCCTGGGCGGGGAGTCAGCGTTACGGCGCCCTGGTCTGGTCCGGGGATGTTTTTTGCGATTTTGCAAGCCTCCGCCGGCAGGTCTGCATCGGCCTCAACATGGGTATTGCGGGAATCCCCTGGTGGAACTCGGACATCGGCGGCTTTCACGGCGGAGACCCTGCGGACCCGGGCTTTCGGGAACTCCTGGTGAGGTGGTTCCAGTTTGGGACCTTCTCGCCGGTGATGCGGCTCCACGGGGACAGGCGGCCTACCAATATCCCGGTATACCGGAAAGACGGAACTGTTTCTCTCTTTACCGGTTCCCCTAACGAAGTCTGGAGTTACGGCGGCAAAGTGTACGGGATTCTCAAAAAGTACCTCTGTCTGCGGGAATCAATGCGGCCCTATATCCGGGGTTTGATGAAAGAAGCCCACGAAAGGGGAGCGCCGGTAATGCGGCCCATGTTTTACGAATTCCCCGAAGATCCCCCCTCATGGGACTTGAAGGATCAGTATATGTTTGGTCCCGATATGCTCATTGCCCCGGTAATGGAAGCCGGCGCCCTCAAACGGCCGGTCTATCTTCCGCCGGGCGCAGAATGGCGCGATCTTCATTCAGGAGAAACATACGAAGGCGGACAAACAATCGCCGCCAACGCGCCGCTGGAAGTGATTCCGGTATTTTTAAGAAACGGAAATCCATCGCTTAGCGCTTGTTGGCCAGCCGGATAATTTCAAAGCGGTCTTTGACTTCCAGTTTCGAGTATATGATGCTTATGTGGTTTTTGACGGTCTGCAGGGCCAGACACAATTTGTCGGCTATTTGATCATTGTCAAAGCCGGTCGCCAGAAGGGTAAAAATCTCCCGCTCCCGTTTTGTCAGGGTTTTTAGCCAGGGCAGCGAATCGGATATCCCGTCAATATATTTTTTGTCGTCTGTCGTTTCGTCTTCCTTGTTATATTTTTGCTGCACCAGTTTTTTGGCAATATCCGGTGAAATCTGGATAAGGTTATTTTTTAGCGCCCTGATAGTGGCAATAAGCTCTGTGGGGGAAATGTCTTTTAAAAGATAACCCGAAGACCCCGCAAGCAGCGCGGACCGTACATATTTATCGTCATCGTATGTTGACAGCATGATGATTTTTATTTCAGGGTGTTTCGCTTTTATCATCTCTACCGCCTCCACGCCGTTTATTTCCGGCATGAGTACGTCCATCAATATGATGTCGGGATTTTGTTCGTCTGCCATTGCCACTGCCTGTCTTCCGTTTGCGGCGATGCCGACGACTACCATGTCTTCCGCGTAATTGGCCAAAAAAGTACTGAGACTTTCGGCGATCAATGTTTGATCGTCCGCCAGCATTATTTTCATCTTTTCTGCCATAACAATTCCTTTCTCATGTCAAAGAATATATCACCTTTTGAAAGCGGGAACAATGAAAAGGCGCAATTATTTCACCAAACTAAAATGACAATTATAAATGAGTCTTTGCGGAGGTTCATTCGAAAGTCTGTTTTAATGCCCCGGCGCTTGCTCCGGTTGAAGTAACGCAACGCAAACAGTCCTAATTCTATCCCCGTGTGCGTTAGTAGTACTAAAGTACTATAAAAATTTTTTCAAAAAAGTACTTTTGTAACTTTTCAGGTCTGATGAGGTCATGGAATAATACGTTAACCTCTGTGGCTGTTTAAAAACTTCAGTTTTTGGAACAGCCGCCTTGGATTTAAGATAGTACTTTGTGGTTGTTTTGTGTACCTTCTCCCCTTTGGATGGGTGAGTTTTTGCGTTTTACACGGGAGGCCGCGATCTTTTCACGGCCTTAACAATAATTCAGGAGGATCAATAGCATGAAAAAAAGAGCGTGGATAGCATGGCCCCTTTTGGGCGCCCTGGCACTGTTCTGGAACATCGTTTCCTGCCACATGGAAAACAAAGCGGACCTTGACGCTATGGAAGCGTTATTTTCCGAAGAATATGTCCAATTCCATACGGATATTGAGGACGAAGTCCGGCTGGTAGTTGAGGAGGCGAAGGTTACGGTTACGGGGGGTGTTACATGGGAGGAGGTCCGGCCCTCTGCCGGCGTCCAGGCGTGCTGCTGGGCACATGGGACGGCTTCCAGTCTGGCCCCCGATGACGAGGGGGCGCGTAATACTTACGGCGATAATTGTCCGCCCTCCGCCGCGGTGGATGGCAGTAATAGCACCTGGTGGAACATAAACTATATGCGTTCCGCCGCCAGTCCCACCCTCAACAAACGGCACACCAATAAAAACACCAACGATGGGGGGAATCACTGGATCACCCTCGATCTTGGGGCTGTGTACAATATAAACGGTTTTGCGTATATGGGTCGGAACGGGAATGGAAATAGCCGGATCAATACCTATCAGATCTATGTGAGCGAAGAACAGGATCTGGGGAGGGACCCGGCTGATGTTGACACCGGAGACCATCCCGGGCACCGGCCCCCGGCATCTAAACTGGTACACCAGGGGAGCTTTGCGAATAGCCAGGATATGCAGCGGATAACCTTTGCGACGCCGGCCTATGGCCGGTATGTCCAACTGCGGGTGCTTGCTTCTCATAATGACAGCGGAACCGACGGCGGCGCCGCGGAACTGCGGGTATCTAGAGAACAAACCGCGTCAGGTTCCAGCCTCACCGACACGGTAAACGCCGCGGTCTCGACGGCTCTGATCGCCAACGGTTTTGACGCCCTGGCGGTTGATGACTCCTACCTTGCCGCCAGTTACCAGGAGGGTATCCGGGTCCTGGGGACCGTAAAAAACAATCCGGTTAAATACGCCAGGCTGGACACCCTGCTTCACGGCTCCGGCGCTGAGGAAACGGCCGTCAAGGGAGCCCGGCAGTATCTGAATGATGATCCGGATCGCCCGCCTGAAACTCTGGCCACGGAAAGCGATGTGGATGCTTTTTTTGCCTATCAGAAAGAAGTGGACGATCTCACCAGGAATATTCGCCTGTTGTTGAGCGCCCTTTAAACAAATTTTTAGGAGGATACCCATGAAAAAAACTTATAAATGGTTATTTTTCTTCTTAATTGCTTGCGCTTTTTTTGCGCTGGCCTCTTGTGATACCGGAAATGCCCCCGAAGAAGGCTTGGGGGCGCTGATCAATCCCGGCAGCGGGACCAGCGGAGGGGGCGGTACCGATCCGGTCAAATCCCGGTATGACGCCGTTCTGGAAGAAGCCGCGAATATCAAGGCCGTGACCAAGGTAAGCGCCGACACCGGGGCGACAGACCAGGACGGGAAGCCGGTGTATATCGGGTTTTACTGGGTAACGCCTGGAGACGTTACCGCCCTGGATGACGCCATAGCCGTGGTTAAAACGGAAACGGAGTTTTTGCTTGGCGCGGGCATATCCTCCAGCCTCCTGGATTCTTACGCGGAGCAAATACAAGCGGCGGTAAATCTGTTTGCGGCCGCCCGCGTTCCGGGTACCCAGCCCCTTAACTGGAACGATCTGGATACAGCCTGGCTTGCGGCCAAGGGCGAATATGACGGTATAAACCTGGATACCCTTAACGCCATAGGGGCCGCGCTGGATATGCTGGATTATGACGCTTCCGCCGTCTTTAAGACCGCCGCTACTCCCGCCGCCTATGAAACCTTTGGGACCGTCCTGACGGAGGCCAAAGACTGGATTGACGCCGGCAAGGCCGCCGAGGCGGGAACCCTAAGCCAGGATGAAATTGACGCAAAACTTGCCGTTGTTCAGGGAGCGCCGGGGATTTTTTCATCTTCCCTGGCCAAGGGCTACTGGGTAAGCGTACCGGCGGGGAAATTCCAGCGGGACGCCACTGCCGCCAATATCTCAGAAATCACCGTGCCCTACAATATGGGGGCTT
>JAISAN010000237.1 GCA_031266635.1 Treponema sp.
ATCGCCAAGACCATCAACTTTGGGGTGATGTACGGGATGAGCGCCTTCCGCCTGGCCAACGAGTTGAGTATTACCCGCACCGAGGCGTCGGCCTTTATCGAGGCTTACTTTAAGACCTACGCGGGGGTGAGCCGTTTTATCAGCGAGCTAATCCGCAAAACCGAGGAAACCGGCTACGCTTCCACCATTCTGGGAAGGCGGCGCTACATCCCGGCGATCAATTCCCGGAACAAGACCGAAAAGGCCGCCGCGGAGCGGGTGGCGGTGAACACCCCCATCCAGGGTTCAGCGGCGGATATCGTTAAAAGCGCCATGCTCAGGCTGGATCGGGCCCTTGCCGCCGCGGGAAGCCCCGCGAGGCTTCTCCTCCAGGTTCACGATGAGTTGATCCTTGAGTGCCCCCGGAGCGAGGCCAAGACCGCCGCGGAATTGGTGCGGGAAGTGATGGAAGGGGCGGTCAAACTGAGCATCCCCCTGCGGGTCAGCGTGGAAACCGGCAAACGCTGGGGGGACTTCCACTGACAGGACGGAAAAACCGGAAGTCCTGGTTAAAACACCAGATGGGTTCCGAAACGGTCTATCAGTACCAGGATGCCCAGAAGGCCCGTGTAGACCGCGAAGCCCAGGAGGGAACGTTTCCGGATGATCCTGAGCATGATCCTGATAGAGAAGAAACCCACCAGGGCGGCGCTGAGGGTTCCGGCGATGAGGGGCAGGATATCCGCCCCCGGCCCCTCCGCAACCCCGCTTTCCGCCAGACCGGAAGCCCCGTCCCTATCCAGGAGATCCTTTGTTTGCAGTACCAGAGCCCCTAAAATCGCCGGGATGGACAGGAGAAAGGAAAAGCGGGCGGCAAAATCCCGGTTAAGCCCACGGGAAAGAGCCCCGGAAAGGGTCGATCCGGAGCGGGAAAGGCCCGGCACAATCGCCAGGGCCTGCAAAACACCGATAACCAGGGCGTCCAGCCAGTTCATTTCCCCTTTTCCCTTGGGAAATTTGACTTTTTTAGAGAGGTATTCCGCCAGAACCAGGAGGACGGAGGTGGCAAGGAAGGCGAAACCCAGGGAAGAACCCGAGGCAAACGCCTCCTCTATGGCGTCCCCGAAGACCAGAGCCGCCGCCACAGCCGGAAGGGTGGCAAGGACAAGGCAGCCGGTAAGGGGCTGGAAAATCCGCCTTAAAATATCCCAAATGTCCCGCCAAAGTACGGCAAAAACGGCGATTAAGGTTCCCCCGTGGACCAGGGTGTCGAAAAAAAGGGCCGGCCCGGCTATCCCCAGGATCTTCTGAAAAAGCACCAGGTGGCCGGAGCTACTTACCGGAAGGAATTCGGTGAGCCCCTGAACCGCCCCCAGAAAAACAGCTTCAAATACGCTCATACCCCCACAGTAGCCGTAATTTCCCCCGGCCGCAAGCCGGGCCCGGCCTCCGCGCCTTTTTTGCGCGGCCTTTCGGGAGACTTGCGGGCCGGCCGGGCCGTAGAACAAATCCACTGTTCCAACGCGGTGTTCTTAATTATATTGTTACGATATTAACAACTCTAATATTAAAATAAGTACAAATAGCCGATAACAACAATTTTATAAAAATATAATCATTAAACTTGTTCGATAACCCGGCCGGTTGCCGGACAATTTTTTTCCGCAAATTTATTTATTCAATTATTTGACAACAAATATTGTAAACAGGCATATCAATGAATATACTGGAAATAGCTGTACAGTCTGCGCTGCCGTCCGCGTTCCGCTGAATGAACCGGCAGCCGGTTGAAACAAAGCCGGTGATGATAATATTAACATATTTTTCATCACCATTAACATTTTAAGCGGTTGTTGTTCAGAAACTGAAATTTCTGAACAGCTCTATTGAGGAAACAGGTTATGAAAATAGGTAAAAAACTCATTATTATGATCGTTGCCCTTGCTTTTTCAGGAATCGGCGTTCTTCTGGGAACTATTCTAAATAATTCCCAAAAACAAATTACCCGGTTGATTAACAGCGAACTGAAAAATTTGGCGGAAAAAGAAGCCAGCCAAATTGCGTTGTGGCTGAACTCCTGCTTTGATACCGCCAGAGCCATGGCGCAATCAATGGAAGCATACGAACAAATAAATGAAGAGGACCGGCGTTTCTTTTACAATGTTCTGCTTAAACAGATGGCTGTGAAAAATCCGGAAATAACCGCCGTTTGGTGCTGCTGGGAGCCAAACACCCTGGACGGATTTGACGCCCGGTACGCCAATACTCCGGGGACGGATCACACCGGTAGATTCATCTCCTACTGGGCCCGGACAAAATCGGGGATCGAATTGGAATCGCTAAAGAATTACACCGTCAGCGGCTCCGGGGATTTTTACCTCCTTCCCCTGCAGAGCGGGAATGAAACTATTGCGGAACCCTATTTTTATTCGATTGATGGAACCAATACCCTGATCACTTCCCTGTCGGTGCCGATAAAAAATGACGGTAAAACCATCGCTGTTGCCGGCGTCGATATTGCTCTGAACATGATTCAACACGAACTGGCAGACATCAACCCCTACGATAACAGTATCGCTATGGCTTTTAGCAACGGCGGACATGTGGCGGGACATTCCGATTCTTCCCGGCTTGGAAAACCCATGGCGACAAGCGAAACGGATCTGGCGGGAACCCATTTAACCGACCTTATAAACGCGGTAAAAGCAGGCTCCCCCTACGTTTTTGTAAACGATATTGATATAAAGGGAATAAAGGGCCGGTATATGGTTATTACCGTTCCCTTTTCCGTGGGGGGAACCGCCGCTCCCTGGGCTCTGGGAATAGGGGTGCCCCAAAAAGTTATGACCGCATCGGTATTGAAGATGCTCCGCACGAGCGCCATCATAAGCGCGGTGATACTTCTGGCTATAGCCGCTGTGGCTTTCCTGATTGCCCGTTCCGTCAGCAAGCCCCTTAAATCCATGGCGCTTGTCTTTACCGGCATTGGGGAAGGGGATTTAACCAAACAACTGGATGTCCGCCGGAAGGATGAAATAGGCGATATGGCCGTGGTCTTTAACGGAACACTGCACAAGATAAGAGACCTGGTGGTTACCATCAAGAACCAGTCGGTAGCCCTCTTCGATATCGGAAACGAACTGGCCAGCAATATGACGGAAACCGCGGCGGCGGTAAACGAAATTACCGCCAACATCCAGAGTATCAAAGGCAGAGTTATTAACCAGTCCGCCGGCGTTACCGAAACCAACTCCACCATGGAACAGATCACCGTTAATATCGACAAACTCAAAGGCCATGTGGACCACCAGGGCGAGAGCGTCGCCCAGTCCTCCTCGGCCATCGAGGAGATGCTCGCCAATATCCAGTCCGTAGCCCAAACCCTGACCCAAAACGCCGATAACGTCAAAGAACTGACGGAAGCCTCCGAGGTGGGACGTTCGGGCCTGCAGGAAGTTGC
>JAISAN010000075.1 GCA_031266635.1 Treponema sp.
ATGGGAAGCCCCATCTGGAAATACTGGTATTCCTTCCCCCAGACCAGCGAAAAAATGGTAGACGACGCCTTCAAAGAGATCGTCCGGCTCTGGTCGCCGATCTTTGACGAATTCGACAAATACGGGATCAAATTCGCCCTGGAGGTCCACCCCACGGAGATCGCCTTTGACTATTATACCGCCGAACGGCTGCTTCAGGAGTTCAAGTACCGTCCTACCCTGGGCTTCAACTTTGATCCCTCCCACCTGATTTGGCAGGGGGTTACCCCCCATATCTTCCTCCGGGATTTTGCCAAACAGGTATACCACGTCCACATGAAGGACGCGGCAGTTACCCTGGACGGCAAGGCGGGGATTCTGGGCTCCCATATCACCTTTGGGGATACCCGGCGGGGCTGGAATTTCCGTTCCCTGGGCCACGGGGATGTGGACTTTGAAAACATCATCCGGGAACTGAACGCCATGAACTACCAGGGGCCCCTTTCGGTGGAATGGGAGGATTCGGGGATGGAACGGGAATTCGGCGCCAAAGAGGCCTGCGAATTTGTGCGGAAGGTCGATTTCGCCCCCTCCAACGTGGCCTTTGACGACGCGCTGAAAACGGACTAGGGGGCGGTTCATGGCTATCCCGGCGGCGGGGCTTTCCCCGGACATACCGGTGGAACAACAACCAGCGCCGCTCCCCGCGAACACGGGGGCGGAATTTACCGAAGACATCCTCTCCATCCGGGGCATCACCAAGGAATTTGACGGGGTCAAGGTGCTGGACGATGTTTCCTTCAGCCTCAAACGGGGGGAGATCATGGGGCTTATCGGGGAGAACGGCGCCGGGAAATCAACGCTGATAAAAATCATCACCGGGATTTACCCCCCCACCGCCGGTTCCCTGGCCCTCAACGGCGCGCCGGTAAACATCCCCGATTACATCACCGCCAGGGGGCTGGGAATTTCCATGGTTCCCCAGGAATTTAACCTCATCAACACCCTGACGGTGTATGAAAACATTTTCCTGGGAAACGAGATACGGAAAACCCCGGGTTTCGGAAACCGCAAGACCGGCGGCTTCGGCCTCCTGGATAAACCGGCCATGCGGGAACGGGCCGCTCGGCAGCTTGAGGAACTGAAAATGCCCGTGGGGGTCAACCAGTTGGTGAGCAGGCTGTCGGTGGCGGAAAAACAGATGGTGGAAATATCCAAGGCCCTGATGCTTCGGGCCGGCCTTTTGATCATGGACGAACCTACCACCACCCTGACGGGCCATGAGGTGGAGACCCTCTTTTCCCTGATGCGGAACCTCAAAAGCCAGGGGGTTACTATCATCTTCGTGTCCCACAAACTGGGGGAGATCAAGGCCATCTGCGATCGGGTAACGGTTCTCCGGGACGGGAAGCTCATCAGCGTGGATGAGGTGTCCACGGTAAACGAGGAAGATATTGCCCGGAAGATGATAGGCCGCACCGACTTTCACCAGATTTTTCCCCGCAAACTTCCCAGGGATTCAAATACGGTGGTTCTGGATGTACAGAATCTTTCTATTAAAGACCTGCTCAAGAATATCTCCTTTACCCTGCGGAAGGGGGAAATTCTGGGTTTTGCGGGCCTTGTGGGGTCGGGCCGCACCGAGCTTGCCGAGGCGATTATGGGTATCCGCGCCACCCATTCGGGAACCATTACCCTGGCCGGCCGGGGAACCGTGCCGGTGAAAAAGCCCGCCGCCGCGGTAGCCCTGGGCATGGGGTATCTCAGCGAGGACCGGCAGGGGAAGGGCATAGTCCAGGGCTTCAACCTGCCCCAGAACATTACCCTGATCTCCCTGAAGCACTACCGGCGGGGAATTTTTATCAACAAAAAGGCGGAGGCCGAAAAAACCCGGAGCTATATCAAAACCTTTCGGATCGCCGCGGCGTCCCAGAAGATGGCCCTCCGCTACCTCTCCGGGGGGAACCAGCAGAAGGTGTACCTTTCCCGCTGGGTGGACACGGATCCGGCCATCCTCATCCTTGATGAACCGACCAGGGGGATCGATGTAAACGCCAAGCAGGAGATCTACGAATTTATCCACCAGCTTGCGGAGAAGGGTATCTCCTGTATCGTCATTTCCTCGGAACTGGAGGAAGTTATCGGCCTGTGCAGCCGGGTCTATGTGATGAAGGAAGGAACCGTAGCGGGCTGCCTTGAGGGGCCCCATATCAGCGAAGAAGAAATTATGTTCCATGCCACGGGACTCAAGGGGAACGGTATCTGATGAGTGAATCAACCAACGAATCCGGCGGAAACGCCGCGGCTTTTAGCGCCCGGAACCTGTCCGCCGGCATCCGTGCATTTTTCAGGGATTTCCGCTGGAGCGAACATTCCACCGGAATCGGGTTTATCTTGCTTTTTATCCTGGCCGCGATTGTCGGCTGGCCCCGGTTTATTTACCCCCCCACCAACATCATGAACATTATCAGGATGCAGTCCTATACGGGGATCATCGCCCTGGGGATGACCTTCGTCATCATCTCCGGCGGCATTGATTTATCCGTGGGCTCCATGATGGCTTTTGTGGGGGGCATCACCATTTTTATGCTGAACCGTTTTTTGGGTTCCTCGCCGGGAGCGGTGGTCCTCGCCATTCTGTTCTGCCTCCTCTTCGGAACCTTCTGCGGTTTTGCCAACGGTTTTCTGGTAACCAAGGGGCGGATAGCCCCCTTTATCGCAACCCTGGGAACTATGGCTATCTTCCGCTCCCTGATCCTGCATTTTTCCAAGGCCGCCAATATTGAAGCCGCCAACCGGTATTACCAGAATTTCGGCCCCGGTTCCTTCCTGGCCTTTCCCTACCTGGCCTGGCAGCGGATCGGTGAAAAACTGCACGCTTCCTGGGCGTTCCAGCCCATCTATATACCGATATGGGTTTTTCTGGTTCTGGCGGTGGTTTTTCATCTCGTGCTGAACAACACCCGGTTTGGCCGGTATGTCTGCGCCGTGGGGGCCAATGAACAGGTGGCCCGCTATTCGGCGATTAACGTCCAGCTTGTCAGGCTGATTCCCTACTGCATTACCGGCTTTACCGTGGCGGTTTCCGCCCTGCTCTGGTCGTCCCGGATCAACGGGGTTCAGCCAAGCCAGGTGGGGGCCAATTACGAACTGGACGCCATTGCCGCGGTGGTCATTGGCGGGACATCCATGTCCGGGGGCAAGGGAACCATCATCGGGACGGTTATGGGGGCAATCATGCTGGGGATCATCAACAACATGCTCGTTTTGGCGGGCGTGTCCTCGTTTCTCCAGCAGGCTGCCCGTGGTTTAGTGATCATTGCGGCTGTATTGCTGCAATACAATAACAGCAACAAATAAATTCAGGAGGAGAGTATGAAAAAACTTTTACTTGCGTTTCTCTGCGTTTTGCTGGCAGGGGCTCTGGTATTAACCGGGTGCAAGAAAAAATCCGAAGCGGCCATCAAAATCGGCGTCGCCGTTCCCACGGCGGATCACGGCTGGACCGGCGGCATCGGCTGGTGGGCGGATTACGCGGTCAATGAACTCAAGGGCCAGTATCCC
>JAISAN010000087.1 GCA_031266635.1 Treponema sp.
CTCCATCAGCCTATGGAGGCCATTGGGGGGCAGAACCCCGGACCCGGCGCGGTGTATTCCGGCATGAGCGGCCCGGAGATCCGGGCGGTGCTGGCGGCGAATGTGGCGGAAATCGGGCCGGTGGCGGGGATGAACAACCACCAGGGCTCAAAAATCACGATGGATGAGGCGGCTATGGAGATCATACTTGCCTTTTGCCGTGAGAATGGGATATATTTTCTCGATTCAAGAACTACCGCTGAAACAGCGGCCCCAAAAGCGGCGCGGCGGCTGGGGATAAAAATCGGGGAGCGGGACGTGTTTATCGACAATAGCCAGGAAAAATCTTCAATGATCCGGTATATAGCGGAGGGAATGAAAAAGGCGGATCAGAAGGGCGCGGCGGTGCTGATTGGCCACACCTGGTCCACCGAACTGGCCGCTACCCTGGAAGAATTATATCCTGATCTGGTGGAAGAAGGGTACTCCCTCTCCACCATTTCCCGGTTTATGATGGAAAAATGAAGGTCCTTGGGATCGAATCCTCCTGTGATGAATGTGCCGCCGCGGTGGTGGAAGACGGACGCCTTATCCGTTCCAATGTGGTGGCCACCCAAATTCCCTTTCACGCCCAATACCAGGGAGTGGTGCCTGAAATAGCCAGCCGCAAACATACGGAGTGGATCTACGCGGTGGTCAGGGAGGCGCTGGACAAGGCGGGGATCGGCCCGGAAGGGGTCGAAGGGGTGGCGGTTACCAGCCGTCCGGGGCTGCTGGGTTCCCTGCTGGTGGGCCTGAATTTTGCCAAAGCCTTCGCCTGGGCCCGGAACCTGCCCTTTATCGCGGTGGATCATATACTGGCCCACCTGTACGCCCCCCGGCTTGTCGAAGCCCGCCCCGGCGGGACAAGCGGTTCCGGTTCCGAAGCCTCGGACTATCCTTTTTTGGGGCTGCTGGTTTCCGGCGGCCACAGCATCATCTGCCGGGTAGACAGTTTTGACAATATTACCGTGCTGGGCGCCACCATCGACGACGCTGTGGGGGAAGCTTTTGACAAGGTAGCCAAACATTACGGGTTTGGTTATCCCGGCGGCGCGGCGATTGACAAATTGGCCCGGTTGGGGGATCCTGGCGCTTTTCGTTTTCCCCTGCCCAAACTCTCCAAGGAAAACCGCCAGGTCAGCCATTCCTGCGATCTTTCCTATTCGGGCCTGAAAACCGCGGTGATTAACCAGCTTGATCAGTTCCGGGTAAAAAAAGCTGAACCGGGAGAGGACATTTCCCCGGCGGATATTGCCGCTTCGTTCCAGAAAACCGCCGTGGAAATTCTGCTCCGCGCCCTGCTGAACGCGGTAAAAGAAACGGGACTCACCACCGTTGTGGCCGGCGGCGGCGTGGCGGCGAATTCTTGCCTCCGTTCCCGGCTTGCCGAACAAGCGGGACTCCGCTGTGTTTTTCCCCCCCCGGAACTCTGCGGTGATAACGGCGCCATGATCGCCGGTATTGGGTATCAGTACCTCTGCCGGGGGGATCGTTCCCCCTTGAATCTTACCGCCTCCGCCCGGGTAACCGGCTTCAAGCGGCGGTATCCCTGAAAGCCTCCGCGGCATGGTTTCGCCGTACCGTACTTTACATTTTCTCCGGTTTTTTGTAAGATAGATACCGTATCACAATGAAGGAAGGATAATATGTCACGGACCTGCGATATATGTGGAAAACATACGGTAACCGGCAATACGGTAAGCCATGCAAAAAATCATACCCGCCGCACCTGGAAACCCAATCTGGTGAAGGTAAAAACCGAAATCGGGGGAACCACGCTAACCCTTAAGATCTGCGCCCGTTGCCTGAAGAGCGATTTTATCACTAAAAAAGTGTAAAAACCGGCTGTCTACAGGGGTGTCCCGTGGGCTATAATGGATTATGCCCTTTGAACTGACCGAAGCCCTCATGGATGATATTCTCTTTTCCATGGAAAATCAGGCGGCAGATTTTTTTCTCGATACCAGTGCCGGGGTGATTAGCGGCGGGCTTGATGAAATTCCCGACCCGGAACGGTATATCAGCCTGCCGGGATGGGACTCCGCCAGCGGTTTCCGGCTGATGGAGCGGTTTACCGCGGCTGTTCGGAACCCTTTGGTCCGGGAGGAACTCAGCGCCGCCCTGAACCAGGGGCGGGGGGTTTTCCGGGCCTTTAAGGATACGCTTGAACAGCGCCCGGAAGCGGAAAAGCTCTGGTTTGCCTTCAAGGAACGGGAGATGAAGCGGGAGATTATCCGCTGGTATAACGCGCTGCGGGAAGAATGGGGGCTCCGGCGGATTGGGGAAGAACCTGAAGAAACCGGAGACCTGGTGCTGGAGGATTTTCGTTTCCGGCAGGGCCTCCCGGAGGACCGCGCCGCGGCGGAGGCTCTCCATGCCCTGTGCCTCCGGGAACAGGGGAATTTCACGGCGGAAGATACAATGGATGGGCGCGAAAGCGCCTGGACTTTTCCGGGGGACCGATCCTTCACGGTGGAAACCGTGGGAGGGGATTTTGCGGGTTATATCGCGGCGCTGAAACGGGGGACTATCCTCCATATCCGCGCCCTGGAACTCAGGCCCGAATACCGGGGGCTTGGCATTGGTGAAACCCTGCTTTCCCGCATGATCGCGGATGCCGGAACTCAGGGGATTACCCGGATACACAT
>JAISAN010000107.1 GCA_031266635.1 Treponema sp.
CCGGTTGGCCCCGTGGCCCCGGTGGGTCCGGTTGCTCCGGTAGCGCCGGTGGGACCCGTGGCCCCGGTGGCGCCCGCCATACTCACCGAATAAGAAGTTGAGGTAGCGCTGTCGGTGTAAGTAAGAACCGTCCGGGTCCACAGAAACTCCCCCGCGTTCAGCGCGGGGACTGTCGAAGACCACGTCCCCGTCGGCGCCGTCGTACCGCTCGTACTCTTCTGGTACGTTACCGCCGTCCCGCTGATCCCCCGCCCCGTCGCTCCCGTGGCGCCCGTAGCGCCGGTGGCACCTGTCGCACCGGTAGGTCCGGTCGGACCCGTGGGTCCCTGTATACCTTGAATCCCCTGATCACCCTTCGTTCCCTGGGCTCCGGTGGCACCGGTGGGTCCCGTTGCCCCTTGCGGCCCAGTCGGTCCTGCCGGTCCCTGCTTGCCTTCAGGCCCCGTCGGCCCCTGGGCTCCCGTGGCCCCGGTGGGTCCTTGGGGGCCTTTGATGTTTCCAACATTTTTCCAGGCGCTGCCCACCGAATCCCAAACATACAGCCCGTTATTTACCGCCGTAGAGTCGCCGTCAACTATGTATGCGTCCCCGGCGCTTCCGGTGGGTTGAGCGGTCAGCAGCGCCGCTTTGGATGTGTAAGACCCCTTAATATCAACCCCGGTCCCGTCATCACCCGTCGGTCCCTGCGGCCCCGTTGGCCCGGTAGCCCCGGTATCACCCTTTGGTCCCGTTACCCCCGCCGGACCTTGAATACCCTGCGGCCCCGTCGGCCCCTGGGCTCCCGTAGCGCCCGCTGGTCCATCTTCGCCCTGATCTCCTTGGATGCCCTGCGTACCCTGCGGACCCGCTGGACCTTGGGCTCCCGTCGGACCATTTGAGCCATTGAGCCCCGTGGCCCCCGTATCACCCTTCGAACCCTGGGGCCCCTCGGCTCCTGTAGGCCCCGGATCCCCCTGGGCGCCTGCCTGCCCGGTTGCCCCCGTGTCCCCCGTATCACCCTTCGGGCCAGGGGGCCCCTCGGCTCCTGTAGGCCCCGGATCCCCCTGGGCGCCTGCCTGCCCGGTTGCCCCCGTGGCCCCCGTATCACCCTTCGAACCCTGGGGCCCCTCGGCTCCTGTAGGTCCCGGCTCCCCCTGTGCGCCTGCCTGCCCGGTTGCCCCCACTGCCCCCGTCGGCCCCTGGGGACCCGTTGGCCCGGTCGGCCCCACCGGACCCGCTGAACCCGCAGCGCCCTGCGGCCCTTCCGGCCCATCCTCTCCCGGATCACCCTGCGGCCCCTGTAATCCCCGGGGTCCCCGGTCTCCCACCGGCCCCTTAATATCGCCAACCTTTTCCCAGTCATTAAGCTCCGTATTCCAGACATACAGACCATTCTCCAGCAGGTGATCCCCGTCAACAATAAAGGCGTCCTCCTCCCTGCCTTCCGGCCAATCCGCCCGTAAGGCGCTCAGGGATACATAGGACCCCTTAATAGTCATCGTCGGCCCCACCGGCCCCTGGTCCCCCCTCAGGCCGTGGTTATCCAGAATCTCTTGAACATTCCTCTTAATCTCCGCCAGTGTTTCCGGCAAATCCTTAATAGAGGTCTCGTCCACATGCCCCAAATCATTCCAGAAATGCTTCCCGTCCCCAATCTTCAGCAGCCGCCGGCCGTCATCACATTCCTCAATACACAAAACCCCGTCATACGGACGCGGGTTTACCGATTCCCATTCACTGGTCGTTCCGACATACATCTGTACAGGCGCTTTCATACACTCCCCCCCTGCTCATAATGCGCCTAGAATAGATCACAGAATTCGATTTTGTTATATACTTTTTCACTTTTTTTGATTTTTTTTTACTTTTTTTGCGATTTTCGGCAGTTTTTGAAGCCCCGGCAGCCGTGGCGGCAGCCCCGCCCCCCCAAAAAAGCCCTTGAAAAACCGGGAAAATAGGACGATACTGAAGGTATGCTGGAACGGCAGAGAAAAGAATTGAGCCCGTTGCCAGGGAGGAAACTATGCCCAGTGTTATAGATGTGGCTACCTATATTCTTGAACTGAGCAAGCTGGATTCAGAAGACGGCGAATATGAATTGATTTCCCCTATGAAACTTCAAAAACTGGCGTATTTTTGCCAGGGCTTCCACCTTGCCCTTTATGGCGCTCCTCTGTTCCCCGAAGCGATTGAAGCATGGACTCACGGCCCGGTATGTCCGCGGCTCTATCATGCGCTTAAAGTCTATGGAGCGTCCCCCATTGCGGCAATTATAGACCCCGATAAAATAAATCTGGATGAACGGGAAAAAAACCTCATCGGCATGGTGTATGAAAGTTATGGTCAGTATTCCGCCGCCAAACTGCGGCAAATGACCCACAAAGAAGGCCCCTGGAACAGCACATGGGAAGGATCGCAAATCCCGAAAGACGCCATGATCCGCTATTTCAAATCGCTGCTTATCGTAAAAGCTGAAGACATACCCCCCTCGGCGCCGGAGGAAAAAAAAGAAATCCTGAGCATATTAAGGGAAGCCCAGACCAATGGTGAGATTAACCTTGCTGAATTCAGTGAGCCAGTGGGAAGCGCGGCAAACCGCTGAATATCCTGAAATAGAGGGATTTACCCAACTCCTCAAGCGCCTGATTGCGGAAAACCCGGAGGCCGGGTTACCCGATCCCCTGCTTTCAGAAACCGGAAAAAACCTTCCCTGCCGCAAACGTTCCGTAAATATATCTTTGTTTTCCAATCGTTATGCCATAGGGTATAGTTACATTACCGCCCATTATCTTTATAACACCACGAAAGCAGTCATTGTCAAAATGGGGTACACATAACCCCCCTACGGAATCCGGCTCGCCTCTTTCAGAATCGCCAGGGCCAGCTCCTGAATACGCCCCACCACCCCGCCGCCGCCCCGCCGGTCCCCCGTCACCAGATATTCCACCGTCACATCCAGCGACCGGGCAATCTTCACCGCCTCATCCGCCCGCGGAAGATTCCCGGACTTCTTCATCGTATAGTATGAATCAAGACTAATCCCCAAAGACATAATAAACTCCTGCACCGTCTGCCCCCGGTACTCCTTCGCCAACTGCCGCACCCTGTCGTAAAAGTTCATACCCATTATTCGGGAAAATCCCGTAAAAAGTCCGGTCTAATTAAACCGGAATACTCAAGTTTTCCGTCTATTTAGACGATAATTGAGGAAATTACGGTTTAATTAAAGGATTTTCCCAGCAAAGAGGGCAAATTATGGGTAAGGGATTTTATTTTTTTTTGATAACCTTGGGTATTTCACTTGCAATTATTAGCGTCATTCGTGGTGATCCTAAAGGAGTTGCCTTTGGGATTTTGTTTGCAATAGGAGCTCCTATAGCAATATTAATTTTCTCATTAATCATGGTCAATTATTCAGACAAACAAGCTACCAAATTGCATTTGGATACTTTGGAAATAGAAAATGCAGAGTTAAAAAGAAAACTGGATAAACTAATTGAGTTGGGAAAAAAAGATGAAGACTGGCAAGTAAAATCAAAGGACCAAACTAAAAATTCTGAAAACAGCAACCCGCCCAAAAAAAACAAACCACGCAAAGATGAAGATGAATGGATGCACCCCTGGAAATATTAAGACTGTCCAGCGGCGGTCCCCGCCCCAAAAAAGCGTTGCCCCTTTGTACAATGGATTCCCCAGGAAGAAGCCGCTTATGCCGGTTTCTGAAAAAACAGTTGCTTTTTTCGGAAAGATATGTATACTTTTAATAACCATGAATATAACCGATGTTTCCTATAAAGTAGACAGCATCGTAGATGACCTCTTTATATCGGCCGATAAAGACCGGATTGAGCAAGTTTTTTCAGAACATGATATAAACGACCCCGGTGAAAAAATACAATTGTTACGTAAATGTATGCGTGTTATTGATACTTCAAATACGGGAGAAGACCTGTCCCCGGCAGACGAATATGAGGATGAAGTAGCTATTTTTGTTGAAGGCTCGTGGAGATTCCTCATCTGATGGACCGTGATTTTTCCGCGCGGGTCTCCAGGGAGTTAGGTATACCAGGGGATATAATACAGCAATATAACCTCCTTTTTGATGACCGGATAAAACCAAAAATCAAAACAAAATTTCTTTCCCATCTGGTAACCACCATTGAAGACTTGATCAACGAAAAGAAACTAAAAGGGGTACTGGAGATTATTAAGGGAAAGAAACACGATCCCCAGGAAATAAAAAGCCTGTACAACAACCGGAACATCAGATTTTATTCTATTGTGCTTATCCCCATTAATCTTAAAAGAAGGGCTACTACCCGGTATCATAATTTTGGCGCAAGCGTGTTTTATAACTCCTGTTATGAGGATAAACAAATCAGGCTGCTCATTGCCCATGAACTGGGGCATATCATCAATATGGAATAAACTTCAACAAACCCCCGCCGCGGCCTTATATCTTTCATCATTTTTTTGAACATACTCATCAACCTCTTTTGAATAGGCGTCTACTTTACGCACTACCTCATCATTTTTTTGAACACACTCATCAATCTTTTCAGTAAGCGTTTTTATCAGCCGCTTCCCCTCCTTGCGGTTTATCAGCAGGAAAAAGAAAATCCATACCCGCAGCCAGAATGAGGGCCTCGGCTTGATAATTTCCAGAACATTTTCCAAATTCATAATAAGTCCTCCTGATTTATCCGATAAAAAAATATGCCAAACATTTCCGATTTTATCGAAAAAGCCAATTCAAAAACAAGCGCCATACTTGAATTGGTAAAACGTTTTGGTCATTCAGATTTACAATTAGAAATATCTGAATTGAAAATTGCGCTCTCCTCCGTAAAATCCGCTGCCGCTGACCTGAACAATGAAAATATTCAATTAAAAGAACAGATACGAAAACTCACTGAAGAATCCGTCTCCTTTACCCTTACACCCGGCGGCTTTTATGTTGACCCCACCGGATTCCCGTATTGCGGCGCTGGTTGCCGTGACCCTTTAACGACTAAACGCATCCCGCTAAAACCTACAACTGCCAACTGGCAGTATAAATGCCCCAAATGCGGTGAAAGATACAATGTGGAATCGCCGCCGCCATCACCATCACGCGAGAGTTGGGACCCGCTCGCATAACTTGTGGTAATCACTTCCACCCCAGCAGCGCCAGCGGATTCCTCTCCGTAACCGCCTTCTCAATCTCCCCCGCAAGCCCCACCGGCAAACCGCTGTAATACCCAAACGTCTTAAGCGACCGGATAAACGCCCGGTCCCATTGCCCCTGGGTAACCGCGTTCACCGCCTTAAACGCCTCATCCCCCACCGGGAACGGCTTAAATTGCGAAGTCCGCAGCCTCCCGTCCTTCAAAAGCCCCTCCACCGCGTAGGCCGCATAACCCCCGTATATGGGAATACTCTCAATAAATCCCGCGATAGCGTCAATCCCCCGGCGCTTCAGGTTCCACTTTTCCTCATCGTCATCCTCATCCAAAACCCCCACCAGCGCCGCCGTCAGCGCGTAAACCGCAACCGTCGTCAGCGCCGCCCCAATCCGCCCCTGCTTAAAGTTATTCGGCGCGTCCACAAAAAGATTTTGCATAATCACACTCTGGGGAACCTGGAACTGCAAAAACATCTGCATAAACGGATTTTCCCGGTTCCAGAAAATCGGCGCCAGATCAACCTGCCGGGCCGACGGCTGGGTATCCTGCACCACCTGATCCGCAAACCGCACCGCCGCCTCCTGCATCCCCGCCGCGTCCAGCCCCCCGGCCCGCTCCAGGGCCCCCAGCTTCTGCTTGTACGCCCCCCACCAGCCCGGCATCACGCACACACTGTCAATCCACTCCAGCGGCTTCATGCCGATTTTTTCAACCTTCGCCAGCGCGGCCTCGTACTTCCCCCCCTTCCCCATGATGGTCTCCATCTCCATCTGCCGGATAAACTCATTGGCCGGATCAATCACCCGGCTTGCCATATACGGCGACAACTCCCGGATCCTGTTCCGGGTTTCCTCCGAAAGACACTCCACCCCCGCCGCCAGGTACTCCCCCAGGCTCATAAACTGGAGAAACGGCGGCGGGCTCGTAACCGCCTGCTTGATCACGCTGGAAAGCCGGAACGCCAGCACCGCCGCCGGATAATGCCCCCGCATCAGCCGGGTCATCGTGTTCAGGTTCGTATAATCCCGCTGGGTCTGGGGGTTGGCAATCCTGCTGATAAAATGGTCAATGTATTTCGTCCCCGCCGTCGAGAATTTCCGCTTGATATTGCCCATCAGTTCTTTGCTGTCCCGGTCTTGGAAAATCTGCCGCATATCCCGGAGGTATCCCGTGTAGGCCATCAGATGCTCCTGCTTCGGCATCATCTCGTTCCAGGTCTTGTACAGCCCCACCCGTACCTCCGGCTGATCCCAGGGGGCAATATCCTGCCGGTTCTTGAAAAAGCCCTTTTCAATGTTATGGGCCACCCCGGCGGAGGCGAAAATCTCCGCGATAGTCTCCTGTTCCGCCGCGGGGGCGCTCTTCCGCCCCAGGGGGATATAATACGCCTCACTCCCCAAATCAAGGTTTAACTCCCGGGCCGCGAATTCCTTAAGCCGGTCGTAGTGGCCGTCGTAATCATCCCCGATAGCCTCCTCCACCGCCTCAAACTTCCGGTTCTCCGGCTTCGCCAGAAAAGCGTCAAGCTGCTTCATGGCGGCGTCATACCGCCTCACCACTTCCCCCTCAAGCCGCAATACCTCGTCCAGCCTCCCGGCGTCGTTGGCCTCCCGCATGGCCTTCCGTTCACTGCCAAACGCGAAATTCCCGAATACCACCGCGGCGTAAGCCCGGTCGTTCCGGGCCGCCCGGCGGTAGAACAGCATATCGTCCAGCGACACGTTCCGCCCGTCCTCCAGGGTAAAGGTATTACTCCACAACTCCCGCAGTTTTATCCCCGCCGCGTCCAGCCGTTTCTGTACCGCCTCCCGGCGGGCCATCTCATACCGCGTCTGCTCGTCATAAGCCCGGTTATACCCGCCCGTCACCACGTCGTACATCAGGCCGTCATTCCCGCCCTCAAACATACGGAACATCCGCCGGGGGTTAATCTGGGAGAACGCCCAGTTCCGCCACTTCTCCCGCTTCTCCTCAGCCGCGTCAGTCTCCGCGCCCGGAAGCCGCTCAATATCCTTCGGCCCCAGCAGGGCCCCCACAATCTTCGCAAACCGGCCCTGGTAATCGCGGTTTATTTTATTCCGCGCGTCCCGCCGGGCCTTCAAATGTTCCCGCCCCTCCCGCCGGATGTCGCTCATAATCCCCGCCAGGGTCTCCATGTCCGTCATCTGCCACTTGTCCAGCGGCAGGTTCTCCAGCTTGTGCAGAATGTCCGGGGGAATACGGCCCGCAAGGCTCTCGCGGATCCGCGCCGAATCCGCCTCGCTGAATTTCCGGGGCGGCTCCATAGCATCCAGCCCCAGATCCTTGAACAGCGTTTCGTTTTCCACCAGCAGCCGGTACAAGGTATGCCGCTGGGCCGTAGTCAGTTTCGCGTAGTCCCGGACCTTCCCCGTCTCCGTGTTTTCATAAATGATATGCTCTACCTGGCTATAGCTCCGGCCCCGCAAAGTCTTCTTCAGCTTCTCCCGGTAGCCGTTTTTGTCGGTCGTAAAGTCGGAAAAAAGTTCCCGCAGATTTTTCGCCTTCGGCCCGATAAACTTCGGCAGAACCTCCGGCAGATTGTCAAAAAAGGACTGCACCCATTCCAGCCAATGGGCCTGTTCAACATGGACCGTCGTATAGTCCGGCGGCCGCAGCACCGCCTTCGCCTCGTTCTTCCGGATCCGCCGCAGATCCCCCGCCGCCTGTAACGCGTTCTCCGTCCGGGCCAGCATCCGCCGCAGCGTCGTAAACTCCTTAAAGTTCGCCCTGTCCGCCAGCTTCACGCTTTCAAGAAACGATGCGTATTCCTTCCGCAGTTTCAGAAGCTGGTTCTGGGCGTCCCGTACCTTGCGCTGCTGCCTCCGGGACGCGGTAATCCCCTCCGGCGTGGTATCCGCCGCCAGTTGGGCCGCGATCCGCTCCTGGGCCTCGATATTCAGTTCCACCCGCTCAATCATCCAGGCATAGTCCGACAGCCCCTCTTTCTTTTTTTCAATCTTCGCCCGGTCCGCTTTCTGCCGCTTTGCGAGCTCTTCCTCGTAATTATCAAGCTGGGGGTCGTCGGCTTTCAGCGTTTTGTCCTTAATCTTTTGGACAATCTCCTCATGGCCGATAGCCTGTTCTATCCGCCGCAGTTCCTCCGGCGATTTATCCGTCTCAAAGTCAAAATCCTCCCCCTCCGCCAGCCGCGACCGGGTCTCCGCGGGAAGCCAGGAATCGTCCCCGCTGATAACCGCCCAGGCTTGCATATAGGGAACCGGGTTATTCCGCACCATCCCCCGGATAAACCGGGCCGTAGACGGGGCTACCGGCTTATTTTGAGCAAGCTGAATCCGGGCGTTCTCCCAGTTCTGGTGGCGGAAGGCGTTGTTAAAAGCCCGCATTTCCGCCTCGTGCCGCTGCTTATCCGCGTCGCTTTCCGCCGCATAATCCTTGTTGCTGTCCTGAAGCCCCTTACTTACCCGGACAATATCCATCAGGCCCTCGTCGCTGTTTACCAGGTCCAGGAAGTCCTCCGCCGTTTTCTGCCCCGTTTCAGCGGCCTCCGCCGTGCCGTTTTGGGCCGCTTCCTGCCGCTTCAGCTTCTGCCCCTCCTCCCAGATAGTCGCGTAAAACGCCTCACGGGCGGCCCGTTCCCGTAAATCGTCCGGCTGCTTGTATGCCTCCAGCGCCTCATAATACTCCTGAAACTCCTGGGGGGTGTCAAAAGTCATGGCCTGCCGCACCACCGCCGGGTCGTTCCGCTTAAATGCCGCCAGGTCTTCCTCGTCCTGGAAGAGGATGGTGGTATTTTCATTTTTGGTATTGCTTTCCCCAAGAAGGTGTGCTATATTTAATTTAGAAGCTCCCTCCGGCGGTCTGGTATCCATTCCAGCTTGTACGCCGTGGAGCTTTGAAGCTCCCTCCGATGCGCTGGTATCCATTCCAGTTATTGTGAACGCATCGTGGAGCTTCGATTTTTTTTCAACCTCATGAAGGTAGAAGTTCCCCTCGCCATCATTCCCGCGGTTTACAATTACCTCAACAACATATTCTGTATCGCCGATTTTCAGCGGCGCGTTAATAAAATAGGAATCATAGCCCCGGCCTTTCCAGTCCCGGTTGACATCGGTAATTATCCCTTTTGTTATTATATCAGGAAGTGCCGCAAATACGTTTATCTTGACGGCCCCCATGCCCTTTATTCGTGATGACCGTATCCCGGATTTTGAAAGGTTTATTTT
>JAISAN010000127.1 GCA_031266635.1 Treponema sp.
CGCAAGCGGAGGAGCGTCCATCACCAATGGCGGCGGGGCCAGTGTCTTCAACATAAAGGGAGCGGGGCTTGACAGTTCAACTCCCTCAAGCCCCCGAGATATTTACATCACCGGGATTGGTTCCAACGCCGTTCTCCAGGGTACCAGCGGCAAGCGGGTCATTTCCATAAGCGGAGGCGCCCAGGTCATCTTTGACAACATCACCATCCGGGACGGGGGAGGAACAGGAAGTACCTACACCGGAAACGGCGGGGGTATATATATAGGTTCCGGCAGCCGGGTAAACTGGACAAGCGGCGTCATCAGCGGCAACCGGGGCCGTTCAGGGGGCGGGGTTTATGTGGATAACAGCGAATTTGATTTTATGACCGGTTCCATCAGGGACAATACTGCCACCGGTTCCACCGCGCCCACCGGCTTTGATGAGAATGATAATATTACTCCTCTTGTCATTAATGGCGGCGGAGGGGTATATGTAAACGGTAACGACAGCCTGTTCTGGCTTGCCAACGGAGAAATCATCGGCAATACCGCCTCCGGTTCCGGCGGCGGGGTGTTGGTAAACGGCTCCGCGGTTCCGGATGCCCCCGATGATTATGACGATAATCTTAATAATGATATGCCCCACAACTTCATCATGAGCGGGGGATCGGTGAACGGGAACGGTTCTTCCGGCGCCGTCTGGCCCCACGGCGGCGGCGGGGTGTTTGTGGCGAAGGGCGTCTTCGAGATGCTGAACGGCCGGATTATGAATAATAATTCCCGCCGGCAGGGCGGGGGCGTCTTTATCTGGTCAAGGGCGCTTTTCTATATGGACGGCGATTCTTCGGTAACCGCCAACAGCGGCGTGGGCAGCGCCAAGGCGCTGTGCAGCAGGGGCATTACCACCATGCGGGGCCGCGCCCAGGCGGACAGCAGCTATATCTGGAATTATGCCATGGGAAGCTGGAACAACGGCGCGGGAGATATGTTTACCCTTATGGAAGGGGCCAGGGTTTCCGCGCTGGTACTGGCCTTTGCGGATGGGCCCCAGGATAACCGGAACTATATCAACCTTGAGGTTAACCCGGTTAGCGGCGCGTTCTTTACCGGCGCGCCGGGGCCCATAACCACCATCGATCTGGAAAGCCGCTTGATCAACGGATCCTTCTCCACCACCGCGACCATAAACAGCGACTGGCTGGACAAGTATCTGATCAGAAATGGTGTCAACCCAGTTCCTGCGGATGTAGCGCAGCGCTTCACCCTGGGTACTTTTACCTCCGGAGGTCCCAACAGATCCGTGTCCGCCGCTTATAAGCTTGATGGGTACGGAAGACTGGCGGCAAAACCCTAGTTCCGTTCTTAAAAGGAGTTTAATTAGGATGAAAAAAATTGCTTTGTTTCTGGCTGCCGCGCTGTTGCTTTTCGGCATAACTCCTTTTTTTGCCGCGGCCCAGACAGCCGAAGAACGGATTGAGACCGGGCGTTTTGGCACGGAGGAACCGGTGGCCGAAGAGGCCGGTTCCGGCCCCGCAAGCTATAAAAACCACTGGCTCTTTCTGGGCGCCCGGCTGGGGCCCGCGCTGCGTATTTATACTCCCCCGGACGATACGCCTTTTACCGGCGGCGACACCTACGGCCTGTCTCTGGATGCGGGTCTTCAGGCCAGCGTCCAGCTTGTCCCGCTTTTCAGCCTCCAGGCGGAAGTAATTTTTAGCTGGGATGACGCCTCGGTATGGTTTTACGCCCTCAACCCCAACAATGTTAACGTGGACCGGCATACCCGGAAATTCACGGGACTTTCCCTGCAATTTCCCCTCACGGCAAAGCTGAATTTTTACCCCGGTACATTCCGGGTCTCCCCCTTTCTGGGGGCCTATTTTCTCTTACCCCTGGGAAACATGACCATCAACGACCCCCTGGCCGGGGAAGAGTCCGGCTCCTACTCCTTTTCCCTGCCCCTGGGACTTCTGGGCGGTCTCAGTATAGCTTTCCCCGCGGGGCCGGGAATGTTTTTTGCCGATCTCCGCTATGCGGCGGATCTTGGCTTACCGGAAGTAAAAGGCGGCGAAGAACTCTACCGGCGCGGGAGCGTAGCTTTATGCGTCGGTTATGAATGGGGTTTTTTTAGAAAACGGCAAACGGGAAACGTAAAATGAAAAACATACTAAAGACCGGCCTTGTTTTTTTTAGTCTTTCACTGATAGTTTTGTTTCCTCCCGCCCTTGGCGCTCAAAGCGGTCCGGGAACCGAAGGCTATGACGGCGCGGGCAGGGCTATTGTGGCAATCCTTCCGTTTACCGGAGAGGAGGAACCGGCGGCGGTTTTCGACCAGGCTGTTGCCGAGGCGGTGGCCAATCTGGGGAATTACAGCCCCCGGCGCGTGAGCATGGAGACCGTTCAAGCCGCCGGCGTCAGGGCGCCGACCGATATGCCGCCCATCAGAGAATTGGTTCCGGGGGCCCGCTTTGCCCTTACCGGCGGGGTGTATCCGGGTAATTTTCCGGGCGAATATTATCTCCAGTTGTGGCTTTGGGATATGGCCCATTCATCCATGATTTACACCGACGATCTGGTGTATGAGCATATTGATGAGGGCCTGGAGTCGCTGCCCGGCCTGGTAGAATGGCTGTTTTCCCATATCGTCATGGTTCCCGTGGAAAGCGAGCCCCCGGCCGAAGCTGTCCGGAACGAGAAATGGATCACAGTGGGAGTTCGCTCCGGCGTATCCCAGCGCTGGTACACGGACCCCGAAGAATTCGCCCCCGGCGCCCAGGCCCTGAATTTGGAAGGGGGGCTCTTTGCGTCGGTTTTTCTCAATTCCCTGCTTTCCGTTCAGGCTGAAGTTGACTTCACCCTTGATAATCTGGTTTACCGGGGTATAGACGATATTGGCGGGAGCGGGGGCTATATCCCGCTTCTGGTCAACGAAAAATACACCAGCTATTCCCTGATGTTTCCCATTATCTTTAAAGCGAATTTCAGGCCCGGCGATTTCCGGCTTGCCCCATTCGCCGGTATCTATGTCTTTGCGCCTCTTGGCGACGCGGTTTTTCAGAAAAAACCGGGAGGGACGGAGGACTCCTTTTCCTGGTCCGCCGCCGCGCCCCTGGGGTATACCGCGGGTTTTGAGATCGCGATAAAACTCGGTCCCGGGATTCTGCTCGGCGACATACGGTACGCCGGTGATTTCACAACGATAAACATACCGGATGCCGCTACCTCTTATAAGCGGAGGGCCTTATCCTTTAGCCTGGGATATGGGTTCGGTTTTGTTGATATGCGTAAACGCTGATAACAAGCGTCATTTATATATGAGGAGACATTGATGACAACCTTCATTCATAGCGAAGGGTTTTATACCCCGCCCTTTAGGGCCTTATCAGGGCATGAAACCCTGAGTCTAACCGCCACGAGAGAACCCCTGCCCTTCAGGGCGAGGTTGTTGATTGCGGCGCTGATTTTTGGCTTGTTTTTTTCAAGCCCCTGTTTTGCCCAAACCCAAACGGGCAACGCTTCGTATAACACGTCAAAAAACGGTTTAACCCTTGCCCATCCCAGCATGTCCTTCGGCACCAGGGTCAGGATAACCAACATGAGGAATAACCGGGAAATAATCGCCACCGTAGACGGCCGTATTCCGGTTTCCGATCCCCGGATCGCCGACATTTCCGCTGAAGCGGGCAGCGCCATCGGCATGTCCGCCTCGGGGTATACGGAAGTGCGTCTTGAGCAATTGCTTCCCCCTCAAGCCGCGGTTCCGGCCCCGGTCCCGGCGGAAACAACAACAACAGGTCAGGCGGCGGCCGCGGCAGTTCCGCAGCGGCCTCCCGCACCAGCCGCCGCAGCCCCTTTGCCATCCGATCAGGAACCCCGGATTGTTGAATCTATCCAGGTTATTACGCCGCAGCCCCAATACATAGCTCCCGCGGCGGCGGTTCAAAATTGTTCTTTTTCACCGCTGTGGCTTATCACTCTTTTTCTGCTTATTATCGCGGTGATACTCCTGACCGTAATTCTCATCCTGCTTCTGGGTATGCGCCGTCTTCCCTGGTGGCCGTGGTTTTATCCCCTCTGGGTCCGCCGCCACGCCCGGTACCTGAAAAACCGCCGTTTTTGAAACGGCGCTTACGGAGCAGGTCAACAGCAGCGTTCTCACGCATACAGGACAGCAATACTGCGGGAACGGGGACAGCGGGTTGACATAAACCGGCAAAACCCGTTAAGATATTTCCACGGTGTCAGCCGTATTTGCGGCCTTGGTGGAACTGGTAGACACGCCAGCTTGAGGTGCTGGTGCCGAGAGGCATGGAAGTTCAAGTCTTCTAGGCCGCAA
>JAISAN010000159.1 GCA_031266635.1 Treponema sp.
GGGAGATTGTTTTTTTTGAATAGTATGATAAAATAATCACAAAAGTCCGATTCTATGCTTAAAGAGAGGTGAACATGGAAGCGAAGGAATGGCGTCCGGTTATTGAGGTCCTGAAGGACAAATGTGTCAACTGCCACCGCTGTATTATGGTATGCCCGGCGAAGATGTGCAACGACGGTTCCGGGGATATTGTAGATCATCACGCCAATCTGTGCATTGGCTGCGGCGAATGTATCTCCGCCTGTACCCACGGCGCCCGCATTGGTCTTGATGATTTTAACGCCTTTATGGGAGACCTTAAGCAGGGTAAGGATATCATTGCCATTGTGGCTCCGGCGGTGGCCGCGAGTTTCGGCGGCAAATACCTGGAAGTTAACGGCTTGTTAAAGTCCCTGGGAGTCAAGGCGGTATTTGATGTCAGCTTTGGGGCGGAACTGACGGTAAAATCCTATGTCAATTACATCAACAAAAAGAATCCCCTTACGGTGATAGCCCAGCCCTGTCCGACCCTGGTTTCTTTCATCGAAATGTACCGGCCCGAACTGATACCCTACCTGGCCCCGGCGGACAGTCCCATGATGCATACCATGAAGATGATTAAGCGGTATTATCCCCAGTACAAAAACCATAAAATCGCCGCCATATCCCCCTGTTTTTCCAAGCGGCGTGAATTCGACGCCACCGGTATCGGGGATTACAACGTGGCCTTTGTTTCCATATCCCGGCACCTTGAAAACACAGGCGCCGCCATTGGTTCTTTTCCCGCCCTGGAGTACGATAATCCCTCGGCGGAACGGGCGGTCCTTTTTTCTTCCCCCGGCGGCCTTATGCGGACGGTTCAGCGGTACGACAAGGACGTAACCAGCCATACCCGGAAGATAGAAGGGGTCCCGGAGATTTATCATTATTTCGCCTACCTTTCGGATTCCATCAAAAAGGGCAACGCCCCGGTGTATAAACTCATCGACTGCCTTAACTGCGGCATGGGCTGTAACGGCGGCCCCGCCACGGGAAACCGGGGAAAACACCTGGACGATGTGGAATGTCTGGTGGAACGGCGGCATCTGGAAATGCGCAAGCGGTATCAGCCCAATACGCTGTGGAAAAAACTCTTTGCCCGGAACAAGCTGGAAAAAACCCTCAGCGCCTATTGGGAAGAAAACCTCTACTACCGTTCCTATACGGACCGGTCGGAGATTTTCAAAAAGATGGTCGTCTCCCCGTCAAACGATGCGATTGAAGGCATATTCAGGCGGATGCATAAAGTTACCAAAGAAGATCTCCTCAACTGCGGGGCCTGCGGGTATAAGAGCTGCGAACAGATGGCGGTGGCCATCATCAACGGCCTCAATAAACCGGAGAACTGTCGGCATTATGTGGAAATTGAAAAAACCATGCAGATAGAGCAGGATACCAGGGAAAAAGTCAACAAGGTCTACGATCATACCCTGGAGGAGATGCACAAAAGCATAGACGGTCTGGGCGACCTTTCCGGCCGGATCGGCGAAACCGCGAATTATGTGTTGTCTTCATCATCGGCGATAGAGCAGATGGTGGAAAACATCAAAGCTATCCATACCAATCTGGAGCACAACGCGGCGGCGGTTATGAAGTTAAATGAATCGTCGGTCGAGGGGAAAAACCGCCTGCACAAGATAGGGGAACTTATTGCCGATGTTTCCGCCCAGTCCGACGCGCTGATTGAAGACTGCGCGGTAATCGGTGATATAGCCAACCAAACCAGTATTCTGGGCATGAACGCTTCCATTGAGGCGGCCCACGCGGGGGAGGCGGTGGGTAAAGGTTTTGCGGTGGTGGCGGGAGAAATCCGCAAGCTTGCCGACAATTCCGGCCGCCAGGCGGTAGAAATATCCGAGAGCCTCAAAAAAATCAAGGAGCTTATCAACAGTTCCCGGGATTCTTCGGTTCAGGCCCAGGAGCAGTTTGACGCGATGGCATCCCTCATTGCTACGGTCAAAAATGAGGAACTTGATATTAAAAACGCTATGGACTCCCAGAATTCCGGGGGCAGCCAGGTTCTGGAATCCCTGAACGAGATAAACAGCCTTATCGCCTCCATCAGGGAAGCTTCTTCTGCCCTGCTCGCCTCGGGACAGACGGTTGTTGAGGATATTAACTCCCTGAAAGCCGTGTGATGTTGCCCCCGCCCCGTTGCGGGGGCATTTTTTAATGGCCGGTGATTCCAGGATATGGCAGTCCAAAAGGACTATAATTTTAAAAGAGGCTTAGACTGATGGACATTTTGCCGTATTACCGGTAGTCTATCCCATATTTCCGCGTATGCGGATCGAATATGGAGGAAATGATGAAAAGAGCGGGTTTGTTGTTGGGCGCCGCGTTTGGCGCGGCATTGTTGATTTTTTCCGGCTGTAAAGCCAAATCGGACGATATTACCATCGGCGGGATCTTCCCCCTTTCGGGGCCGGTGGCGGTTTACGGGGTCGAGGCCCGGAACGGCATAGAATTGGCCATTGAGGAGATCAACGCCGCCGGGGGGGTCAACGGCAGCAAAATAGCCCTGGTTTCCGAGGACGATACGGGGAACCCGGAAATCACCGTCAACGCATACCGGAAGCTTACCGCCCAGAACAAAGTCAATGTGATCATCGGCTCCCTTACTTCCGGGTGTACCATAGCCATTACCTCCCTGGCCCAGGCCCAGAAGGTGGTGCTGGTAGCCCCCGCCGCCACCGCCGAGGAGGTTACCGACGCGGGGGATTTTATTTTCCGGGCCTGTTTTATCGATCCCTTCCAGGGAACGGTGGGGGGCGCTTTCGCCGCCAATGAGCTGCAAGCGAAACGGGCCGCGGTTCTTTACGACAACGGCAACGATTATTCACTGGGCCTCAAGGATAACTTTATCGCTTCTTTCCAGAGCCAGGGCGGCGCCATCGTGGCCAACGAATCGTATATCACCGGGGATGTGGACTTTAACGCCCAGATCACCAAGATCAGAACCGCCAATCCTGATGTGGTGTACCTGCCGGATTATTATTCCACCGTTTCCCTTATTGCCAAACAGCTCCGGGCCCAAGGGATCAACACCCCCATCGTCGGCGCCGACGGCTGGGACGGGCTTACCGAAAACGCCGGGGACGAGGTGCTGAACGGCTTTTATTCCAACCACTACGCGTCGGATTCCACCGATCCCAAGGTGCAGAATTTTGTAAGGGCCTATCAGGCGAAATTCGGGTCCGTGCCGGTTTCCTTCGCCGCCCTGGGCTACGATTCCATGTACCTGATCCGGGACGCCATGGTGAAGGCCGGTTCCACTGATTCCACCGCCATTAA
>JAISAN010000175.1 GCA_031266635.1 Treponema sp.
GAGCGGTTGGCCAGCCGGGGATGGGAAAGGAGGGACAGTTCGTGGTAATGGGTGGCAAAAAGGGTCCGGCAGCGGACCCGGTTGAGCAGGTCTTCACTCACCGCCCAGGCGATAGAGAGGCCGTCGTTCGTACCGGTTCCCCGGCCCACCTCGTCCATGATCACCAGGCTTTTTTCCGTGGCGGTGTTGAGGATATAGGCGGTTTCATTCATTTCCACCAGAAAGGTAGATTCCCCCCGGGCCAGGTTATCCGAAGCGCCGACCCGGCAGTATATCCGGTCGGTCATGCCGGTAAAAGCTTCCCGGGCGGGAACAAAACTCCCCATCTGGGCCATGATGACGATGAGGGCGGCGGATCGGAGATAGGTAGATTTACCCGCCATGTTCGGCCCGGTGATAAGGGCAAAAGCTATGTTCCCCTCGTCCCCGGAGCTGTCCAGGACAATATCGTTGGGAATATATTCGCCGCTGCCCAGATGGGCTTCCACCACCGGGTGGCGGCCCTCCCGGATTTCCAGGCGGCGGCTTTCATCGATCCGGGGACGAACCCAGCCCCGGACGGTGGCGGCCCTGGCCAAAGACTGGGCCACATCCAGCTCGGCGATGCGCCGGGCCGCGGAAGCAAGCTCCCGGAGGCAGGACTTGGCCTTTTCCCGGATTTCCAGAAAAAGCTGTTTTTCAAGATCGATAATTTTATCCGAAGCCCCGTTAATATCCGATTCCAGGGCCGCCAGCCGGTCGGTGGTAAACCGTTCCCCCCCCGCAATACCCTGCCGCCGGATAAAGTGGGGGGGAACCCTGGTTAGATTGGCTTTGGTAACTTCAAAAAAATACCCGATGATCCGGTTGTACCGGATCTTGAGGCCCGTTATTCCCGTGGCCCGCCGTTCTTCCTCCAGATAGGATTCCAAAAGCTGGCGGCCGTTATCCCGGAGGGAACCAAGTTCATCCAGTTCCGGGCTGTAGCCCGGACGGATCAGGTTTCCTTCGGTCAGGAGGATCGAAGGGTCTTCGGCGATCCCCCGTTCCAAAAGGTCCCGGATCTCCATAAGCCGGAGAAAGGCCGGAGAAAGACCGTTGAAAAAATCTTCGCCGGGCCGGCCGGTTTCGTTCCGGGGCCGGAGCGCCTCGTATTCATAAACCAGGGAAAGATTCCCCCGGCGCTCTTTCAGATACCTGCAGGATACCAGGGCGTTTTTAATGGACAGCATATCCTTGCCGTGGGCCTTGTCCATGGCAAGCCGGGCGCTGAGCCGTTCCAGATCGGGGATTTTCCCCAGGATCTCCCGGATGGAACCAAGCCGCGCCTGATTCCGGTAGAATGTTTCCACCATGTCCAGCCGGGCGGAGATCCGGTCCAGGTTCCGCAGGGGATGGAGAATCCGCCGTTTCAGGAGCCGGCGGCCCATAGCGGTCCGGGTCTCGTCCAGCACCTCCAGCAGGGAAAAATGCATATCCCCGTCCCGGAGGTTGCGGATCAGCTCCAGATTCCGCTGGCTGGATTCGTCAATTCCCACAAACTCCGCATCCTGATACACAACCAGGGACCGCACATGGGGGATCAGCCCCTTGGCGGTATCGTCCAGGTAATCCAGCAGGGCCCCGGCAGAAAGAATTTCCGGGCTCTTGTCCTCCAGGCCGAAGCTTTTCAGGCTTGAAACGCCCAGTTGTTTTTCCAGCCGCCCGCGGCTCCTGTCCATGTCGAAAAGCCAGTCCGCCCAGCGGTTCAATACCAGGTCCGGATGGTCCCGGATCGCCTGGGCTATGCTTTCCTCCTCCTCCAGCAGGGATTCCTGGATCACCATTTCCTTTATCTGCAGCCGTTCCAGTTCCTGCCTGAGCCGTCCTTCCCCTTCCTCCAGGGGAAAGGAGGCGGCGTAAAAATCGCCGGTGGACAGGTCAATATACGCGAAAGAGAGAAACGACGGGGTCGAGGCAAGGCTGGCAAGGTAATTGGAACTTCCCTTGTCAAGGAAATCCTCATCCACCGTGGTTCCGGGGGTGATAACCTCCACCACCTTCCGTTCAATAAGTTTTTTACCCTTTACGGGCTCGGAAAGCTGATCGCAGATGGCGATCTTTTTCCCGCATTTCAGGAGCCGGGCAATATACGACCGCGCCGCATGGTAGGGTATCCCGCACATGGGATTACCATGACGATTCGTGAGCGTAAGATTTAAAAGGGCGGAAATTTCCAGGGCATCATCGAAGAACATCTCGTAAAAATCACCCAGCCGGAAGAACAAGACTTCCCCCTGGTGATCCCTTTTTATCCGCCTGTATTGATCCAGCACGGGGGTTGACTGATCCCTCTCGCCGGTCAACTTACTGGCAGATCTGATTTTAATGCCTCCAGGGACAAATTACCGTTTTGTCTTATCCTGCAAATTTTGAATAAGTTTGTCCGTAATGTCAACCGTGGGACTATACCACAGGATGCCATTATTATCCTTCAGGTTAAGGACCATGCTGTATCCCTCACTTTCGGCGATATAACGGATCTCGTCAAAAACCTGTTCCCGGAAGGAATCGGATTGGGTAAGCTTCTTTTTTTGCTCCTCCAGTTCCGCGGTTTTCAGGCGGTAATATTCCTTGAGGAATTCGGATTTCCGGTATATTTCATTTTCCAGCCGGAGCCCCTGCTCCTCTTCCCCCTTCAAAACCGCGTCGGCCTGTCTGATTTTCAGGGCCTGAATTTCAGCGGTCATCCGGTCAATTTCGGCCTGTACCCGGGCGCTCCGTTCCTCAAATTCCCGAACCGCCCGGGATTCCCAAAAAAAGGCCATATACACCTTGGGCAGGTCCACCACCGCAAAGCGAGTCAATTGCTGGGCGCCCAAAGGAGCGCCGCAGAAAAGGCCGAAGATACCCGTTATTATCAGACCAGTTACACCGCGTTTCATCATCATAATACCTCAATAGGTAGATATGGCAAAAGATATGACAAAATCAACCCCCGATCCGGGATTTTCATTCCCCCAGATAGTCCCTCTTTCCCAATGGAATAAACCATCCACAACCCTGAACCGTTTGGCAAGGCTGAAGCGGAAAGGAAACTGGGGTATGGTAAAACGAATACCCCCGCCGAAGCTGAACCGCAGATCCTCAATGGAAAAAGCCCGGAAAAACCGCTCCGGGTTTTCCTTAACCCCCGCGGCATCGAAAAAGAAATCCCAGGAAAGCATATTGGCCACAATGGGGAAACGGAGTTCCGCCCAGTTTTCCCAGAGGGCAAGGCCCCGGTTACGGTATTCCGAGTTCCAGCCCCGGCCGATAAACATACCGTCTACCGAAAGCTTGTTGGCGTCCTCGATGGGCACCGTCTGGTCCCGGGCGCGGCTTTTGGTTATCAGGGAGACGCCGGTATGAATGCCGAAAACCGCCTTAAAATTCCAGTTCTCCGTTAGCTCAAAATCAAAGAGCGTAAGAAAATATTCCGCCTTGGTATCGCTCCTGAGATAATGCTCCCGCTCATTCGGCAGGATGCCGTAAATCCCAAACCGCTGAATCCCATAATAACCGCTGGAAGGATTATAATAAATATCCCGCTGATCCAGGGCCAGGCTGGTCCAGAGGGAATCTTTTGGAGTCCAGGCGTTGTTTTCTTCCCGGAGGGCGGGATCAAAGGGGCGGTATATCTGGGCGTCATAACCGTTGCGGATAAGCCCGGACCGGATCCCGCCGCTCAGGGAGAGGTTGCCCACAGCGGTACTCCAGCGGTAACCGGTGGTGAAGCCCAGCGACAGATACCACTGGTTGTACAACATGAGGTATTCATTGGGGGGAAGCCTGCTGGCGGCCTCATATTCCTCATAGGAACTAAAACCGTCGGGATAGGCATAGGTCTCATCGCCGTTAAAAAAAGGCGCCGTATTATTTGTCGCCGCGTATTTTTTGGCCCACTGCACGGTAAAATCAAAGCCCCCGGAAAGGGGCAGCCCCAGTATCCACCGCTGGGTATATTCCAGGGACCCGCTGAAAGTATCCGGGGAGGCGTTTACCTCGGCCCCCAGCATATTTCCCGTGCCCCGGAAGTTACGGTCGTTCCATTTCAGGAGGAGCGATATGGGGAAGGTGTCCGGATCGGCGCTGCCGGAAAAGGTCAGCCCGAATTGAACATCCGTGGTTGGCTGTTCCTCAACGGTAAACACCAGATCCATCAGACTGTCTTCGCTTCCCGGCGGGGTATCGGGGATCACATTGGAAAAGTACTGGAGGTTATAGAGATTCCGCATCCCGTCCAGAACCTTGGTCCGGGAAAAAACATCCCCCGGTTCCAGGGGAATCTCCCGGAGTATCACCTCGGTTCTGGTTTTTTCATTTCCCCGGATAATGATATTTTCGATATGGGCCCTGCCCCGTTCAACAATGGGTATCCGGTAGGAGATGACCCCATTTGTGGTATCCCGGTCTTCTTCCCGGCCTATGGTGTTAAAAATATAGCCGTTTTCATAATACAGTTCCGCCACCCGCTGCAGGTCCGCCTCTACCCGCCGGGCGTTTACCGTCTCGCCGATCTTTGAGCTAACCAGGGCGGCAAGCTGTCCGGTGGAAAAAATACGGTTCCCCTCAAAGGTAATGCCCCCAAAGGTATAGATATTCCCTTCAAAGATCCGGAAGGTGATGATCAGGTTGTTGTTGCCCTTCTCATCCCGCTGCGTATTCCGGATCACGTCGGTTATTTCCGCATCGATATACCCCCGGTCGCGGTAATATTGGGTCAGGGTATTCCGGTCGGCCAGGAGCTTGGCTTCCTGAAAAGCGCCGTCGTTAAGCAGATTTTTCGCCTTGAGGGATAACTGTCCCCGGAGCGTCCGGGTGGAAAAGACCGAATTTCCCTCAAAACGAAAATCCTGGATGGTTATTTTTTCACCTTCGGTAATAAAAAAGGTCAGAACCATTGAAGAATCGGCGCCGGCCTGGGTCTCATGCCGGACCGTAACATCGGGATACCCTTTTTCCAGATACTTGTTGAGTATCGCCTGTTCATCCACCCGGATTTTCATCTGGTTCACCACATCATTGGTCTTGATGGACACGGTGTCCAAAAGCTCATTCCTGCGGATATGACTGTTCCCCACAAAATTAATCCGGCTGACAATGGGCCGCTCGGTTACGGCAAAACGGATGATAACCTCCGATCCCCGTTCATCCGAAGGGACCGCGCTGGGGGAGATCAATTCAAAATATTCCAGGGCGTAAAGCTGGCCCTGGATTTCCCAGAAAATATCATCATCAAAAAGCCGGCCCTTATAAGGGTCCATAAGCCCTTCCAGTTCCGAGAGTTTTACATGCTTGAGACCGGTAAAAACAATATCCCGTATCGGTTTTCCCTGGTACCATCCTTCCTGCTGCTGGGTAAACCCGGAGAAAGCGACAACCATTATTAAACAAACAACCAAAACTAAACGCATCTATACTCCTTGTAATAAAATCCGGATTTCCATTAAAACGACCTGGTCCAGGTTAAAGTAATGGAAGTATCATTTACAAACCAGTTTTCGGGATGGGTAGGGATAAAATCCCAGCGGATATTAAAAAACGGCCCTTCCAGTTCCATGCCAATGTCCGTTTCAAAGGTTAAACCTCCCATGGTGGTTTTGTTTTTATCGTACCGCAAGGACAACATGGCCTGGGCAAATACATCCGGCCCAAAGTACTTTCCCAGAAAAACAGTTGTGTTATCAAAATAGTTACCAACCCCGTTAATCCTGTCAACCGGGCTCTGCAGCCCCGTGGCCTGAAATACCGCGTTCTGAAGCACCTGGGTCCGGAACGAAAGCATATCGAGCCGTAAAAATTCCCGCACCTGCCGTTCCAGGCGCCGTACCACGCCGAACTGGGCCAGAGCATCCGTAAGCGAATTGGCGAACGCCTGCTTAATTGCCCCGCTGGACTCATCCACCGGCGCGCCGGTTAGATTCTGCCCTAAAAGAGCAAAAATTTCCATCTGGGAAAGGGGCGGGCTGGATTCGAAACGGGCGGTAAAGGACAGCAGGGGGGCATTCTCCACGATCATGGAGATGGTTACCGGACCTTCGTTGGTCCGGTCCCGGACTTCCGCCCTGACGCTTATCCGGGGATCAAACTGAATCTCGTTTTCCCGGAACGTGAGGGAGCCTTCCTTGATATAAAAACTCCGTTCAAAGTAAAACAACTCCCCGCTGCGGATTTTTACGTCACTGGTCAGGGAAAAACGCCGGGCCAGGGTGTCGGTAGTAACTTTGACCAGGGTTCCCATATCCGCGCTGGCCTGGAGTATGGGAAATTCGGAATTGGGCCAGAGGAATTCGACCTTTCTGCCGGTAAGGACATTAATATTCACATTCACCGGTTTTTGGAGATCGGCAAACATATCTATTCCCTGGGCCTGGTTAATTTCATCGGTATCCAGGCTGATTTCCGTCTCGTTGGCGGTTAAATTTCCGGTAATGCCAAAGACCATATCTTCCATGGAGAGCGTCATATCTCCTGAAACAAGGCCCTGGGCCAGAAAGCCGGTAATATCGAAATCAAAGGGGATGGGGGTCTCATGGGGAACATGAATATCCATGTTGAAGATATTGGGAATCCACCGGTCAAACCGGAACCAGCCCATTATACTGCCCGCCCCGCCGCCGACCGTCGCCGGTACGGGGCCAAAAATCATTTCATTGCCCTCAATGGCTACGTCAAAAGGAATGGGAAAAATATCTTTGCTGATATAGCCGGGCACCTGAATCCGCAGGCTGTTTCCCCGGGCCCGGCCGAAAAATTCCGGGTCTCCCAGCGGCCCCCGGATTTCCAGGGCGGCGTTTACATAACCGCCGGTAAAAACAATATCCGTATTGGAGGGGATAAAATTCCAGAGGCTCTTGAGGTCGATATACAAATCCGGCGTTTGGGCATTGATGGTTTTGGGGCTCAGGTTCCCGGTAATGGAACCGCGGATGGGAGAGGGGCTGGAAAGCCCGGCGTAAAAATCCCCGTTTCCGTCTATCTGAAGCCGGATCATCTGCCGGGGGCCGCCGCTCAGGGAAAGGACCGGCCCCTCCCGGGAAAACAGGAACTCAAAAGGCTCCCCGGAACGGAGGGCGTCCAGCCGGGCCTCCGAAACATAGATGCCTCCCCGGAAGGAATCAAGGGCCCGGGAAAATTCCAGCCAGGATTGGGAGGAATCAAACCCGGCGTTCATGGCAAAGACCAGGTCCAGAGTCCTCCCCGCCGCGGCGCCCTGGATAACGGCTTCCGTCTCCATCCGGGAAGCGGCCCGGTTTACCCGGAACCAGGGGATCGACACATTAAGGCCCGCCAGACTCAGACGTAAGTCCTGGAGGGAGAATTCTTCCGGGTCCAGTCTCGCCTGGGCGGAGGCCAGAAATTCCGCGTCCTGGATTCTGCCGTTGAGGGAAACCAGTTGTATATCCGCCTGGAAAGACTCCACCGAATTCCACGAAACTCTTATATCTCCATCGGCCAGGGCGTTATAGGAATTGGACAGGAACCGGCCCAACTGGGCCCGAAAAGCGGAAAGCCGGAGTTCAAACTGTTCGTCCTGGTAGGAAGCTTCCAGATTATACCGTTCGTCTCCCGAGTCTTTTTCCATGATCAAAGTGCCGGTAAAATCCTGGTCCCAGGCGATCAGGGCCTTTCCGTTCAACTCCCCCTTGCCGTCATCAAAGACAATCGAGGGAAACAGGGCGCCGTCCTGATCCAGCCCGCCGGAAAGGCGGAACGCCGCCCCCGGAGACCCGGGGGTTAAGATGTCCAGTAATTCAAGGCGGTCCACATCAAAAGACCAGGACCGGGGAGATTCATACCGGAGGATACTTTCAAGGTTCAAACGGGCATATTGCCCCCTGAAGGGAACGGGTATATCCGCCGCTTCAATGCGGCCCGAATACCCCCCGTTTGGGGAGGGATTGATATAAGCCCGGAGGCCGTAGGAACCATCAATACTCAAAGACCGGGAATCAAGAACAAGTCCCTCAAAAAAGTAGGAGAGGTCCCGGTAATTGGTCATTAAAGAAAAGGTCAGTTCCCGGGGATTGGAAAAGTCCATGTAGCCGTTCAGCAGCAGCCCCCCCCTGGCCCAGGTAATCTGGCCCTCGGTCAGATCAAAACGCTGATCTGTTCCGGAAATGGAAACAAGGCCGGAAATATCAGGAATCCCCTTATGGGCAATAACAAACAGCGGCGCGTTGTAGAGGACATGCTCAAAATCGGTGGTAAAAAATATCTCGGTAGTAATGGCAAGGTTGTCCTGGATATTACGGAGCGCCGGGGACAAAACCGGCGTTTTGACAAAAGACGCCGTCATTTCGTTTAAATCCCCAACGGAAAAGGAATCCAGATTAAAGCTAAGCTCCACCTGCCGGGGTTCATAATCAAAAGAACCGTTCAGCGACAGGGAACTCCGCCGAACCTCCCCGTAAGTTTCCATGCCGGCAAACCGGAGCGCCGAGAGGGAAAAATGCAAATCCCCCGCGGAAGGGATTACCAGGGCGTCAAAGAGGGAGAGCCGCACCGTCCCCAGATCCAAGGTTTCCCCAAAGAGGTTGATTTCCCGCCCCTGGGTGCTAACGGTTATATCCGTAGTCAGCCCCGCTTCCCCGGTAAGGCTAAAATCCGAAAAGGATATCCGGCCGTTGGGCGCCAGGGGTTTCAGCCCCACCCCTCCCTGGAGATTCAGCTCCCCCCGGAGGGACTGGTTTTTTATAGCCCCGGCGTCCCCGGATTGGGAAACGCCGAAATAAATCTGTTTTACCGCGACATACTCCTGATCTCCCTCAAGGTCGAGGGTAAGGGCGCTGCCCCCCAGAGGAACATTGGCGGGGATAAGCCCGGAAAGACCAACGCGGTAGTTGATGTTCCCCCGGCTGTCCCGTTCAAGAAAGGCGTCGCCGGTAAGGGCAAGGGCAAGCCAGGGGCTGTATTGTTTCCAGGAACCCTGGAGGGATAAAAAGTCCCGGGGAGAAAATTCCCTGGCCTCGAAAAAAGTAAGAAGATCCCCGGAACTTATTCCGTAATTCAGGGAAAAATCAAAGTCTCCCCCCAGGGCTTTTTTTACTACGACGGTATTATCCTCAAGGGTAACATCAAAACCCAGAGAACGAAACCGGAAGAGATCGCCCGAAATAAAGGGGATGGTAACCAGGACGCGCCCCTCGTCCAGAGCGGCGCTGCAGGACCCGGCAATTTCCAGGGCGGCTTGCGCGGTAAAGGGCTCTTCCAAAAAACCCGCCAGGGAAACACCGGCGTTCCCCTTTCCCTGAAGGGCGATCTGTTGATCCGCCACCGAAATATCCAGGTTAAGTCCCCGAAACTGGTATTGACTGATCCCGGCGCCCAGGTTTCCCCGGCCATGCCGTATCCGAAAGAGGACTTTACCGGGAAACAGGGCCGCCAAATTCTCCTGAAATCCGCCGGGTAATAAATCCCCGGAATTCAGGAGATTTTGAACCAGCGCCATAAAATCCCGGTCCCGTTCCAGATCGAGGTTGAGGGCGGGCCGGTCAATCTGCACTGAATGGATGGCATGGGGCCTTCCCCGGATTAAATCCATCAGGGACCAGGAAATCCGGAACCGGGATATAAACAGCAGAGGTTCCGGGGCGGCATTAGCCTGCCGGGTCCCGGACAATCTCCCCGCCAGACCGGACTCCTCCTCGAAAATTCGGATATTCCGTATATCCAGCGTACCGAAAATCGAAGGGCCGATAGAAGAATAGGTGATTTTCCGGCCCAGGTACGCTTCCGCTCCACGGATAAGGCCGTCCCGGACTTCCTCCATCCGGGCATGGATCCCCTTTTGTATGGGCCGCAGCACCAGAAGGGTCAGGATAAAAAGGACCGCAAAAACGAGAATTTTAGGAAAAATATATACCTCGGGGGGAGTCTTATTATCCGCCGCCCTGTCTTGTCCTGGTTTGGTGAAAACTAACACGCATTATCCCTACAATAAACAAAACCATAATACAAATAGATACAAAAAACCATTAGAGTTGTTCGGAAACTTCAGTTTCAGAACAAATCCGCTTAAAAACCACAAAATGCTGTGCATTTTGCAAGACTTGCAAGCTAACCTTTGGTTAGCAGACAACCAACCGGGTTGTCGAACAAGTCAATTGTAAATGGGGCCAATTTCAAAATTTCAAATTGACGTATACGTTTGATACTTTGAAACCGACCCGGCCCTCTCTATATAGAGTCTGTCTATAATGTAGACACATTATAGACAGACTTCCTTAAAAAAGGTATTTGTGTACCGTTTTGGTACAAAACGGGAACAAATACAAGGTCTGTCCGCAAAGTAACCGACTTTGTGGACAGACACTATATAACATATCGGTAATCCGGCGTTTGAATTGTATTTTCCCGCCGTTTATGTTAAAACAAAGCAAATCATGAAGATCATTCCGAATTTTGCCGTGTTTGAGGGGGGGGACGGGAGCGGCACCACCACCCAACTGGGCCTGCTGGAA
>JAISAN010000183.1 GCA_031266635.1 Treponema sp.
CCCAGCTTGTCCAGCCGGGGCGGCGATCCCTCATTCCCGATATACCGCTGAACCATGTTTACCTGTTCGATGGGGACAAACACCACTTCTTCCCCCAGGTATTCCAGCTTCACATAATCCCGTTCGTGCCCCAGGGCCTTGATCCGCTCGATGCCCTTGAAAAGCCCGATGCCGTAATTCACATGAACCACATGATCGCCGGGGTTGAGTTCCACAAAGGTGTCGATGATCGCGCTCCGCACCGTCTTCAAAGACCGGGACGGCCGCTTCCGCCGCCCGAAAATTTCGTTCTCCGAAATTACCAGCAGTTTGATTTCCGGCAGGGAAAACCCGGCGGAAAGGGGGGCGGCGATCACCGAAATATTGCCCCCCTCGCTCTCTTTCAGCAGTTCCTGAATCCGGCCGGCCTGGACCTCCGACTCGGCGGCCACCACGATGTGCCAGTCCTGGGCGATGAGGGCGGCGAATTCTTCCCGAAGATACGTGATGTTGCCGAAAAAGCTCCGGGGGGGATCGCAGTTGATGTTGAGGCGGCAGGCCCCTTCTTCACCCCGGCCCTTGATCGCCCTGAATGAGACCCGCCGCTCCTGGCCCGCCGCCAGTTCCGCGAAACTGAGGAGCAGCCGTTCCGGCAGGGGGACTTCCCGTTCCCGGCGGGCCTTGGCGTAGAGGTTCTGATATTCCCGGTCCAGGATTCCCGGGGCGTTTTCCAGCCGTTCCCGGTCAAGGTAGATCACCGTCCCCCCGGCCCCCAGGTAATCGGGCAGGGCGGCGGGCTGTTCAAAGGCCAGGGGGAACAGCAGTTCCTCACCGGGGCTCATGCGGCGGCTGATCAGGTCCTCAATAATACCCCGGCCGCCGCCGGAAAATTCCTGGCAGGCTTCCAGGTTTTTGCTCAAACAGTCGATCCGGTCATCGGTCCAGATCAGTTCCCGGAGGGGCCGGATGACCAGTTCATCCACCTTTTCCAGCCCGCTCTGATCCAGGGGATCAAAACGCTTGATCGATTCCACCCGGTCAAAGTCAAAGAGGATCCGGTACGCGTCGTCATCCCCCCCCATGAGAATGTCCAGCACCTCCCCCCGGAGGGCGAATTCCCCGTGGACCTGAACCCGGGGCACCCGGGTATAGCCGTAGTGGGTCAAGGTCCGGGCCAGGGCCACCGTGTCAATGGCCCCGCCGGGTTTTACCGTAACAAGGAGGTTTTTAATATACTCCGGGGGCGGCAGGGGGCATAAAAAGGCCCGTTCGGGGACGATGATGATCCCCGGTTTGCCCAGAACCAAATCGCTCAACACCCGGACCCGGTCGCCGAAGACCGCCGAAAAAAAGGGCATTTCCCGGTAGGGCAGGGCGCCCCACCAGGGGAAAATCTCCGCCGGAACGCCGGTATTCCGCAAATCCAGGGCCAGGTCCGCCGCTTCGGTATCCGTGGGGCTTACCGCCAGGAAAAGCCCCGGCCGGGTCTGGTACAGGGCGGCGATCAACAGGGCCCCAAAAGCCCCTTCGGCGCCTTCAATTTCCAGGGGAAATTTCCCGCCCCGGAAGGCGGAAACACCGGCTGAAACCGGGGGCGAAGCTTCAATACCCGAGAAGAAGGCAGGAAAGGATAAGGTATTCATGTCGATCTACCGATTACTATACTGTAGGTGTGTCTCTTTTTAAATAGACCTGTGAAAACGCCGCCTGCCCGGGACGCTTCCGGGCCGGTTCGTGAAACCGGCTCATCAGCTCCAGGAACGTTTTCCCCATGAGGAGTTCCGCCGTGAAACGTAACGCGCTACTGGGCCTCCGGGCCGCCCCGGCAATTCTGGCCCTGACTTTCGGTTTTCTCCCTGTTTTTCCCGCCGGGGCAGCGGAAACCCTCCAGGATACGGGAACCGTTTCCTTCACTATCCGGTATTTTGACAAGCGGATCTATGTGGTAGAGACCGATCCGGTCTATGTGCAGATGACTATTGCCAACAACAGCCCCGCGGCCTACCGCTTTAAGCTGGCGGATGAACGGGCCTTTTCCCTTGATTTTGATATTCGGACCATGAATAACCGGCCGCTGGAACCTGCCGGCGTCTTGATCAGGAAACGCACCCAAAACCAGCAGGTTTTTTTCCGGGAGATTCTCGTGGAAAGCGGGGAATCCTTTTCCTTTGTGGAGGACCTCCGGGACTATGTGCAGCTCTCCCGGTCCGGTTCCTTTATCGTGCAGGCCCGGGTCTACCCGGAACTGTTCCGGGCTGGGGTTTCCGGGGAAGTTCCGGTCCTCCGGTCAAACCGCCTGAACCTGAACCTCCGGGCCGCTTCGATTCCCGGCCCCGACGGCATCCCCCTGGCTATGGATGTGGAAACCAACGCGGTTCTGGTCCGGGAAAAACTCGCCCCCGATGAAGTGGTGGATTACCTTCTCCGGGCCCGGCAAAAATCCCAGTGGGAAAAATTCTTCCTGTATCTGGACCTGGAGGAAATGCTCTCCCGCGACCCGGTCCGCCGCCGGCAGTGGCTGGCCGAAGGGGAAGAGGGCCGCCGCCGGATGCTGGAACGCTACCGGCAGGAACTGGAAAGCGCGGTGGTAGACGGCGATATTGCCGTCATCCCTTCGGAATTCACCATGGAACGGACAGAGTACAATAATCTGGAAGGGACCGTCACCGTACTGGAAGAATTCAAGAACGGGAACTATACTGAAAGAAAACGGTACATCTATTATCTACAGCGCAGGGATGATATTTGGACGGTTGTTGATTATTCGGTAATTAATCTGGGAACTAAATGAAGTTATTAACGGTCTTGGGTTCTGATGAAAGTTATGAACTCATTTCCCTGTATGTACGGCCCCTGGGCTTCGAGCTTATCCGCTACTATCATGTCCTTAAAGCAATGGACAATGTGGACGAGGTAGACCCCTCGGCAATTATCATCAGCGCCAGGGATTTTCCCCGGCACTGGAAGATTCTGGTCCAGTTTGTCAGGAGCCAGCGTTCCAAAGAAGAGTGTCCCATCATTATTCTCAAGGGGAAAAATTTTCTCCTGGAGGAAACTTCCCAGGCTTTTTTTCTCGGGGTCAGCGGCATTATCGCCGAAGCCCTGGAGAACCCGGAAGAAATAGACCGGCTTCAGGGAATATTAAGCCGCTATATTCCGGTGGAAGAAAAACGGAAGTTTCACCGTCTCCATGTGAATACCGGAGACCGTTTTGCCTTTCTTATCTTTAACCCCCTCAATGGAGCCATTGTCCCCGGACGAGTAAAAACCATCTCCATTGCCGGCATTTCTTTTTATCCCGACAATTCCTCCGCGATAGAAGATGTTACCCTGAATATGGAATTGACCGAAAACAGCCTCCGGGCGGGAGACGCAATCCTTTCCCCGGTCTGCAAATTGGTCCGCACGGGCCGTATAATCTCCCTGGAATTTGTTTCCTTCCCGGAAAACGAACGGGA
>JAISAN010000124.1 GCA_031266635.1 Treponema sp.
GCGGAACCCCGGAAAGCGGGGCCTGAAAAATCATCCCAAGCGAGAACATATGTTGGGCCCCACACCGTGTTATCTGGTTAAAATAGACACACTCAATGTTTCGTGTGCATATTTTGGTGCGGTTTTTTGCGGTGAAACCGCAAAAAATGCGCCAAATTTTCAAAAAATCTTCGTACTGAATTGAGGCTGTTCCAAAACTTCAGCTTTGGGAACAGCAACCTTGATTTACATGGGAAAACGGGCATTTGACCGCTTTCCCAAGAGGTTGTTTCATCGGACCGCAGGTCCGCACCAACCGGGTTTTGGAACAACCTCAATTGTCTGTCCATAATGTAGACACATTATGGACAGACTTCCTTAAAAACCGCATTTTCGCAGCCTTTAGGCGAGAAAATGTATCGGACTAAAGTCTGCGGTCTGTCCGCAAAGTAACTTCGAACCGAAGGTTCGCGCTTTGTGGACAGACACTAATTGGACTTGTGAAATAACCCGGTTGGTTATCGGCTAACCTTCGGTTAGCTTGCAAGTCTCGCAAAATGCTCCGCATTTGGCTGTTTTTAAGCGGAAGTTGTTCAAAAGTGGAAGTTTTTAAACAACTCTATTACTGGAATACCGTGATCTTCATCTTTTACAAGACGGAAAATATCATGTGTTTTTGTACCGGTGTTTAACGGAGATATCCGGGGTTTTATAATACGGTTGTCCCGTCTGAGTCACTGTGATGGCTTGACGAGGGGCCGGAAAACCCGGAGAATTAAAGTAGTTTTGAGATAATACCTCTGACCGGGCTGGGGAGAGGTGTTTTATATCACTAATTGAATAACGGAGGAGCGGTAATGAGTATTATTGAATATGTGGAAGCCCGAGAAATTCTGGATTCCCGGGGGAATCCGACGGTCGAGGTGGATGTGGTTCTGGAGGACGGCTCTCTGGGGCGGGCGGCGGTTCCATCCGGGGCCTCCACGGGTGAACATGAAGCGGTGGAGCTTCGGGACGATGACAAGGGCCGGTATCTGGGGAAAGGGGTACTCAAGGCTGTGGATAATGTAAATAACGTTATCGCTCCGGAAATTCAGGGCCTTGATGCCCTGGAACAGGTCGATATTGACCGGACCATGATCGAACTGGACGGGACGGAAAACAAGGGCAAACTGGGAGCCAACGCCATCCTGGGGGTTTCCATGGCAACCGCCCGGGCGGCGGCGAATTTCCTCGATGTACCGCTTTATAAATACCTGGGACCCTTCCACGCGAACCTGCTGCCGGTGCCCATGGCGAATATCGTCAATGGGGGTAAACACTCGGATAATAAAATCGACTTCCAGGAATTTATGGTCATGCCTGTGGGAGCCGAGTCTATCCGGGAAGCGGTCCGCTGGACCGCCGAAGTGTTCCACAACCTTAAAAAGATCCTCCATGACGCCGGGAAAAGTACCGCTGTGGGGGATGAGGGCGGATTTGCCCCGGATATTGCCAACGAGGAAGCCCTGGAGTATATCATGAAGGCCATTGAAAAGGCCGGGTACAAGCCGGGGGAACAGATCGCCATTGCCCTGGACTGCGCCAGTTCCGAGTTGTTTGACGAGGGGGGCAAAAAGGGCTACAAATTCTGGAAATCCAACCCGGACAAGCTCTTCAGCGCCGATGAAATGATAGACATTTATACCAAATGGGTGAATAAATACCCCATTATCTCCATTGAGGACCCTCTGGATCAGGATGATTGGGACGGGTATGTCAAATTGACCAAGGCATTGGGCTCTAAAATCCAGATCGTGGGAGACGATTTTTTTGTGACTAACACCAAACGGCTGGAAAAAGGCATCCAGATGGGGGCTTGCAACTCGATTCTTATCAAGGTGAATCAGATCGGTACCCTGACCGAGACTTACGAAGCGGTGGAAATGGCCAAGCGTGCGGGTTATACCGCCGTGGTGTCCCACCGTTCCGGGGAAACCGAAGACAGCTTTATCGCCGACCTGGTGGTGGGCTTGGAAACGGGCCAGATCAAAACCGGTTCCATGAGCCGGACCGACCGGATCTGCAAGTACAACCAGCTTATGCGGATTGAGGATATGCTGGAGGGTGTATCCGAATACGCGGGCAAAAAGGCGTTTTACAGCATCAAAAAATAGGCGGGGACTTTTTTACGGCGCTTTACAGGCTGTTCCGGTTTCGGAACAGCCTTTTTTTGCGGCGGGGGCTAATATCCAGAAATCCGCCTTTTGGTGGAGTATGTTGATTTTTTCTGGCGCATTCCTCCCTATTTTAGATGAGGTTGTTCCAAAACCCCGTTGCCGCGGACCTGCGGTCCGATGAAACAGCCTCAGATACCTATAAATTATGCGATGTAGTGTAAATCCCCTTGTCTCCGGTGTTGTATTATTAACGGATATAGCGGATATAGAGATATAGAGGGACTGGGCCGGGGGACAGAGCCCGGGCGGCGCGGTACGGCGGGAACGGAAAAGGAAGACCGGTTGGGTATTGATGTCAGGACTTGCTATGAAAAATATTTCCCCATGGTGTTCCGCCGCTGCCGGCAGATGCTGGGCAGTGAAGACGACGCGCTGGATGCGGTTCAGGATGTGTTTGTCAAACTGCTGCGGGCGGAAAAAAACCTCCACGGGCGCTTTCTTTCCAGCCTGCTCTATACCGTTGCCACCAATATCTGCCTGAACCGGATCCGCGGGAAAAAGCGGCGCCGGGAACTGGGAGTTGAAGATTTTGAAGCTCTGTCCCTCTTTCAGCATGATGCGGGGTACGGAGAGGTGGAAGCGCGGCTCATGATAGACAGTATTTTGAAAAACGAATCGGAACTGACCCGGACTATCTGTTTTATGTACCATGCGGATGGCATGACCCTGAAAGAAATCGGGGAAGCCGTGGGGATGTCTATTTCAGGGGTGCGGAAGCGGCTTACCGGCTTCCGGGCCAGGGCACGGATTCAACTTGACGGGAGCGATGTAGTATGAACCGGCATATACGTTTTTCGGCTCTTTTGCTGGAACGGTATCATCTGGGGGAAGTGACGGCGGATGAGCGGGCCGCCGTTGAGACGGCATTGGCGGGAGACGCGGAACTTGCCGCCTCCGTTGCCGCTCTGGAGCGGTCGGACCGGGAGATCCGCCGCCGGTATCCCCGGTACGCGGTTTTCCCCGGGGCGCTGAAATTTCAGGCGAAACACCGCGTCCCGCCCCTGGCCTGGGGGCTGTGCGCGGCGGCGCTGATCCTGGCTATCGCCCTGCCGGCCCTGTTCCTGCTCCGTTCCCCCGCCGGGTTTTCCGCCGGCCTTCCGGCAGATTCCGGCTCCCCGGCGGACCGGATCAAGGGAAACTCCGGCGGCTACGGCCCGGACGGTTCTTTCGCGGAGTTGAACGTCTACCTGAAGACCGATCCGGCGTCCGGGCCGGGGTCCGAAGAGACCGGCCTTGCGGAAGGAACCGTCCTCCGCGAGGGGAACACCATCCAGCTGGCCTATATGGTTTCCGGCGGGGCCGAACAGTACGGGGTCATCTTCTCGATAGACGGCCGGGCCGCCCTGACCGTTCATTACCCCTACGGGGAGGGGCAAAGCACCCGCCTGATCACCGGGCGGCGGATCGCCCTGGACGAAGCCTATACGCTGGATAACGCCCCGGATTACGAGATTTTCTTTTTTGTGGTCAGCGGTACGCCCCTGGACGCGAAGGAAATTCTGACCGCCGCTGCGGCGCTTGCCCGGAACCCCGGCGGGGCACTGGAAGAAGGGAAGCGGGTTTTCGCGCCCTATATTCTGAGAACCGTGAAAGTAAGGAAGGAATAGCCATGAGACCGCCATTCAATATGAAGATGATGTTCGCCGCCGCCCTGTGCGGCGGCGTGATTGCCGCCGGGCTCTTTGCCGCCCCCGCCGGCGGACCGGGAGAACAGACCGCCCGGCGTTTCGGCCTGTTTATCGGTTCCAACGACGGCGGCCGGGGCCGGGTCATGCTCCGCTACGCGGTCAGCGATGCCCGGGCGGTTTCCCGGGTCTTCGGCGAGATGGGGGGCATTGCCGGGGAGGACAACATCCTCCTCTTGGAGCCGAACCTCCGGGAAATCAACCGGCAGATTTCGGACCTTGCCTCCCGGATAGAGGCGGTGAAACAAACATACAAACGGACCGAACTGGTGTTTTATTATTCCGGCCATTCCGACGAGGAGGGACTGCTCCTGGGCCGGGAACGCTACCGCTATGCGGCGCTCCGGGAAACCATTAACCGGCTTCCCTCGGATATGCGGATCGTCATCCTTGATTCCTGCTCCTCCGGGTCCTTTACCCGGGCCAAAGGCGGGACCAAAACCCAGCCCTTTTTGATCGACAGTTCCCTGTCCGCCGAAGGGTACGCCTTTCTCACCTCCAGTTCCGCCACCGAAGCCTCCCAGGAGTCGGACGCCATTGAGAGCTCCTACTTTACCCACAGCCTGGTGGCGGGGCTCCGGGGCGCCGCCGACACCGTGGGGGACCGCCGGGTTACCCTGAACGAAGTGTATCACTTTGCCTATGTCGAAACTCTGGCAAAAACCGAAACATCGGTTTACGGCGCCCAGCATCCCAGTTACGATATGCAGATAAGTGGTACGGGCGATGTGGTGCTTACGGACATCAGGGAAATATCCGCCAGCCTCCTCATTGATGAAGAGATCGTGGGCCGCCTTTCCATCCGGGACAGTTCCGATTATCTGATTGCCGAAATTACCAAGGTGAGCCGGAAGCCCATGGAGCTGGGACTGGAACCGGGGCTTTACCGGATCACCCTCCAGCGGGGGGATAACTTTTACCGGGCCGAAGTTTTCCTGGCCGGGGACAGCCAGACCCCGGTTACCCAGGACGATTTCCGGCTTATCGCCGCCGCGCCGGGAACCGCCAGGGGAGAAACCTCCGGCGGTGAAGACGGCTCCTGGGCCGATGAGATACGGCGGGAGGCGGAAGCATTCGCCCCGGCGGAGGACGGAAGCGGACGGGAGGGCGTTTCAAGCAGCCGCGCCGGTGATGACCGCGTGAATGTCTTAAACCTCCAGCTTGTTCCGGGGCGCAAGCTCCTGAACGGTACAGGCGGGACGGATATGTTTCTTTTCGGCCTTTTTATCGCTTCCGGCCGTAATCTGCAAGGAGTAGGCGCCGCATATATCGGCCTCACCAATACCGGCTCTGTCCGCGGTATGCAGGTATCGGGGATTTTCAACACCGCCGGGAACGTACAGGGTATGCAGGCGTCGGGGATTTTCAATATCGCTGCCGGGAATGTGCAGGGCATACAGAGCGCGGGGTTCTTTAATACCGCCGGAGGCGCTGTTTTGGGACTTCAGGCGGGACTTGTCAATATGGCCGGGGAAAGCGCTGTTTTTGAAGGCGAAGGCAAAAGCCCGGTTACGGTTCAGGCGGGGCTTGTCAATATTTCCCGGAACGAAAACACCGTCCCCTTCGGCATCGTGAACATCGTAAAAAATGGCATACTTCATCCCGCCGTATATTACGACAGCGCCAGCTTTATGAATTTCAGCTTCCGCAGCGGCTCAAAATATTTTTATTCCCTGTTCAGTATCGGTACCCAGCGGATCACCACGGCGGATAATCTCTTTGTCAGCCGGGGCGGTTTCGGGTTTGAAGTGCCCCTGGGAAAAGCGTTTGTTGATCTGGACGTATCGGGCGGCACGATTCTTAACCCCGATACCCTGGCGGAAGTGTCCCGGATATCCCGCCCCCAGGAAAACGGCGGCGATGATGTTGAAGAATGGAAACGCTATCAACGGGAAAAAATTTACCGGGCCTCATCATCGATCCTTGCGGAAGTCCGGTTGAGCGCGGGATACAAGGCTTTTGAACACCTGGGAATCTTTGCGGGGGTATCCTATACCTACCTTTTCCGCGGAACCAACACATCCCCCAACCCCGGTTCGGCCTGGCTGGGTTACCGTTGGAGCGGCGGGGAGAATGTTCACCGGATAGGCGTCTTTGCGGGCCTGCAATTCTGACCGGACGGCTAAACCGGGCCTGGGTTTTTTACCGCGAAGAAGAATTCAACCACGGAGATACACGGAGAAAGAAGGAATTTAACCACGAAGGCGTGTGGTATTCCTCTTCTTCCGTCTTTGCTTCCGATTGGGAGGTGGGCGGAAAAGCCGAAAGCTTTGGAGCCCAGGGGGGGGCGAAGTAAAGGTGCCCCGCCAAGGGGCGTGAGATGAAAAATGCAACACACGCCCGGCGCACAATAACGGCTACAGTACCGCTTCCATGCGCGAAGGCTTCTAGCCTGAGCAGCGCGGCGGCCAGAGTAAAAGCCGACTAGGGGGGTGGCGGAAAAGCCAAAGGCTTTGGAGCCAGGGGGG
>JAISAN010000142.1 GCA_031266635.1 Treponema sp.
GGAAATACCGGAGCAAACCGCCGTGCGGTTTGTGAGGAATTGGAGCGGAAAGCCCGGTCCGGCCGCCGCAGGCGGACGAATGCGCCCGGAATACGGAACGTAAAATTGCGATGGGTCATCCTGACCGTTGGATTTTTTTGGGACGCGGTGGCATTTGGTGAGCGCCGGGTGTACGGCGCTTTTGCCGGTTCAACAGCCACTGCCGGGCTGCCTTTACTCCGCCTCCCAAAAACGGTAGGCTGTTTTCTATGGTTATTGCGTCAATCGACATACAGGACGGAAAGGTTGTTCAGTTACGGCGGGGGTCGGAGTTGATCCTCCAGCGGGAGGATCCCCTTGAGCTGGCGGAGGAATTTGACCGCTGCGGCGAGGTGGCGGTGATAGATCTGGACGCCGCTATGGGCCGGAGGGCCGCTCCCTATAATCTTGACCTGATAAAGCGCCTGCTCCGGAAGGCCGAATGCCGGGTGGGCGGCGGTATCCGGAGCGCCGAACAGGCCCGGGAGCTGGTGAGCCTGGGGGCCCGGAAGATTATCGCCGGTTCCGCCTGTTTTCGTGATCCGGGGAAAAAAGGAGCCGGCGCTGCGGGCGGCGAGTTCGGTGTGAACATTCCGTTCCTTGAGGAACTCTCAAAAAAGATAGGCCGGGAACGGGTGATCGCGGCGGTGGACGCACGGATCAATGCGGCGGGGAACTACGAAATTGTGGTGGACGGCTGGAAAACCCCCACGGGGCTTGACCTGATGGAGACGGCAAAATTAGCCGAACCTTATGTGTCGGAATTCCTTTTTACCTGCGTGGAGCGGGAGGGCGGCATGATGGGGATCAACCTGGAACCGGTGCGCCGCCTCCGGGCGGTGGTCTCCTGCGCGCTTACCGTGGCGGGCGGCGTTTCCACCCCGGAAGAAGTTGAAGCCATCGCCGCTCTGGGCTGTGATGTGCAGCTTGGCATGGCCCTCTACACCGGGAAGCTGAGCCTGGCGGACTGCTTTGTTCGTTCCCTTAACTGGAAAAAAGGCGGGGCCGGGAATTCGCTGCTGCCCCTGATTGTTCAGAGCCCCGGCGGCCAGGTGCTGATGACGGGCTTTGCCGATACCGAAGCGGTGAGCGAAACCTTGAAACGGGGCAGGGTTTGTTTCCACAGCCGCAGCCGGGATAAACTCTGGATGAAGGGGGAAAGCTCCGGCCATACCCTGGAACTCCGCCGCCTCCGGGCGGACTGTGACCGGGACGCGCTGCTCGCGGTGGCGGAACCGGCGGGGCCGGTCTGCCACACCGGGGCCTTTTCCTGTTTTGCCACCGGCCGCCGCTACACCTGGGATTTTCTCCAGAGCATTGTTGCCGAGCGGATCAAAACCGCGGCCCCCGGTTCCTATACCGCCGCTTTGGACGACGAACTGGTGCGGGAAAAAATCCGGGAAGAAGCGGAAGAACTCTGCACCGCCCAGGGCCATGACGAAGTGGTCTGGGAAGCGGCGGACCTGCTCTATTTCGCCACCGTCCTTATGACCCGTGAAGGGGTGCGGGTGGAAGAAGTGCTGGACGAACTGGACCGGCGGCACAAGAAATAACACGCGTTTCTAACAAAACGCAAAGGAGCAATTATTATGGACAAGGAAAAATTACCGGCTTTTAAAAAATTTACCCAGGGCTACACTTTTAAGGCGCTATTGCTGATAGTGATAGTTTTGCTGCTCCTCATCCCCCTGGGCATGATCCGCGGGCTGGTTGACGAGCGGGGGAGAACCGCGGCTTCCGCGGAGTCGGACATTATGGAAGCCTGGGGGAAGCAGCTTGTGGCGGCGGGCCCCGTTGTAAGTATCCCCGGAATCAGAACTGATGAGGTCCGCACAAAAACCGAAAAGGAAGGGGAAAAAATCGAAATCGAGAAAACGTCCTTTACGCTGATCATAAGCCCCCAAAAGCTGGATATTGACGCGGCGTTCAAAACCGAGATGCGCAAGCGGGGCATTTTTTCGGTTCCCCTTTTTTCGGGAACCCTTACCCTCTCGGGGAGTTTTGATCCCGGCATGGCGGTTTCCGAGCTTTTGGCGAATGAAGAAATTTTTCTGGATCAGGCGGAACTGATCATCTCGCTTTCCAGCCAGAAGGGGATCCGCAAAATAAACGCCTCCACCTGGAATGACGAAGAACTTTTTTTCAAACCCGGCAACCGGGGCTACAGTCTCTTTAATTACGGCTACAGTAGATCCACCAGCGGCATATACGCAAGCCTCTCAGGGTTTGAAAATAACGCGGCGGCTTTTAACATCAGCATCGGCATACAGGGCGGCCAGTACATACGGCTCCTGCCCATAGGCCAGGACACCCACGCGGACATTTCTGCCGATTGGAGTTCCCCCTCTTTTCAGGGCGCCTATCTTCCCGGCGAATCAACGATAGACGATACCGGCTTCTCGGCTTCCTGGGACGTGAATTATTTGAGCCGCGATATACCGCTGTTCCGGAAGGACTACGGCAGGGAGCAGGATTATGCCGATTCCCTATTCGGCGTTGATTTTTTCCGCGCCATAGACACCTACGCCCTGAATACCAGGGCGGTAAAATACGCCTTTCTCTTTTTGCTTGTTCCCTTCCTGACCTTGTTTCTGCTTGAGGTGTTTACCAAAAGACGTATTCACCCCGTGCCGTATCTGCTTTCCGGCATCGGTAACGCGGTTTTTTATCTGCTGTTGCTTTCGTTGTCCGAGCAGCTTCCCTTTTACACCGCCTATATTCTTGCCGCGCTGGCGGTAACGCTGTTGCTGACGCTCTATTCCCGTTCCCTGTTGCCGTCGTGGGATAAAAGCTGGTACATGGGGCTGGTCGTTACCATATCGTATGTTCTTTTGTACGCGGTACTGAACGCCGAATCTTACGCGCTGCTGATCGGTTCCCTGGGCACCTTCGCGGTCCTGGCGTTAATTATGTTCCTTACCCGTAAACTTGACTGGTACCGGCAGGAACTTGATCCGTAAGTGGTGGGGCTGGGATGAGCGTGTACTGGAACCGGCGGGTGAGGGAGCTTTCTCCGTACATACCGGGGGAACAGCCCCGAGACCGGAAGTTTATCAAACTGAACACCAACGAGAACCCCTATTCCCCTTCGCCAAAGGTGGCCGAGGCCATAGGAGCCGCCCTTGCCGGAGGGGGTGAGCGGCTCCGGCTTTACCCGGACCCGGCCTGTACGGAACTGCGGGAGGCCGCGGCCCGGCGGTATGGGGTAAAGCCGGAACAGGTTTTTGCCGGGAACGGCTCCGATGAAATTTTGGCCTTTGCCTTTGGCGCTTTTTTTGAAGAGGCGGCTTGCGCGAAGCCGGAGGCCGGGCCGGTGTTGTTCCCCGATATTACCTACAGTTTTTACCCCGTCTACGCGGAACTGTGGGGCGTCCCGTTCAGGACAATGCCGCTGGGGGAAGATTTTTCTATTAACGCTGATGATTACCGCGTTCCCGCAGGCGGGGTGATTCTGCCCAACCCCAACGCCCCAACAGGCCGGGTTGTTTCTCCCGGCGGGCTGCAATCCATACTGGCGTACCATGCCGCCGGTAACACCGTTACCGTTATTGACGAAGCCTACGCCGCCTTTGGTGCGAAATCCGTAGTTCCCCTGATTAATGAGTATCCCAATCTCCTTACGGTTCATACCCTCTCCAAATCCGCTTCCCTGGCGGGGCTCCGGGCGGGGTTCGCCATAGCGGATGAGGAATTAATCGAGGGGCTCTGCCGGATCCGGGACTCCTTCAATTCCTACACCCTGGACCGGCTGGCCCAGGCGGGGGCAGCGGCGGCCCTGTCCGACGCCGCCTATTACGATGAAATAAACCGCCGGGTCATCAGCGCCCGTGAACGGGTCTCCGCCGCGCTGGCGGGCATGGGCTTTACCGTGATCCCTTCCCAGGCGAATTTTATCTTTGCCCGGCATCCCCGGATCAGCGGCGCGGATTTTTTCGCCCGCCTCCGGGAGCGGGGAATTCTGGCGCGGCGTTTCGACAAACCCCGGATCCGCGATTTTCTGCGGATCAGCATCGGCACTGATGATGAAATGGATGT
>JAISAN010000108.1 GCA_031266635.1 Treponema sp.
AGGTGAAAGGCCGTTTCCTTGTCCCGGTGGTCCGGGCAGGCGGGGTAGCCAAAGGCGGGCCGGATGCCCTGGAACTTTCCTTTCAGGATTTCGGCGTTTGAAAGGTTTTCATCGGGGGCATATCCCCACCATTCCCGCCTGACCCGGAGGTGCACCTCTTCGGAAAAAGCCTCGGTCAGGGTGTTGGCAAGGCTGGCCAGAAGAAGGGCGCGGTAATCGTCGTTTTTTGCCCGGTATGTTGCCGAGGCTTCGGTCAGGCCGAATCCGGCGCTGAGGGCAAACAGGCCAATCCAGTCCCGGCCCTTTTTTTGGGGCAGTATAAAATCCGCCAGGCAGGGATTGGGCGCCGCACTGAGCTTTTTTTCCTGATTCCGGGGAAAACAAAACCGGGCCGGTTCGGCCGGGTCCCCCGCCAGAATATCATCACCCTTGGAAAACGCGGGGTAAAAGCCGACGACCCCCCGGAGCCGCAGGGTTCCCTGGTGAATAATCTGGTCCAGCAGGATATGGGCCTCTTCCAGCAGTTTTTCCCGGGCGTCGCGTCGTTCCCGCTGGGCCCGGGCGGTATACGCGGAGGGATAAGTTTCCTCCGCCAGATCCCAGGTTTGCAAGAAACCGGCCCAGTTTATATAGGGGATAAGCTTTTCCGGCGGATAATCGAGTAGTTTTATCAAGGTTTTAGACTTGGGTTCTATGGGTATGTAAGAAACCGGGGGTATTTTATTTTTTCTGGCCTCCGTTATGGGGAGGAGTTCCACATAGTGTTTGATTTTTTCATGCCGGATCGCCGCGTCCCGGTAGCCTGTTTCCAGTTTTTCAAGAAACCGGGGCCGTTCGACCTTTGAAAGAAGGGAACGGACCATTTCCGCGGACTTTCCGGCATCGGGAACATAGACCGCCGGGCCGGAATATTCCGGGGCAATCCGTAAAGCGGTATGGGCCAGGCTTGCCGCGGCGCCCCCTATAAGGACGGGGATTTTTATCCCCTGTCTTTCCAATTGCCGGACAATACCGATCATTTCGTCCAGGGACGGACTGATCAGCCCGGAAAGGCCGATCAAATCGGCTTTTTCCCGGAGGACCGCTTCGATGATTCGTTCAGCGGGGGTCATAACCCCCAAATCGAAGATGGTATGGCCGTTACAGCCCAAAACCAGGCCCACAATATTTTTACCGATGTCGTGGACATCCCCTTTTACGGTGGCCAGGACAATCCGGGCGCTGCTTTTTCCGGTTCCGGCGGTTTTGGCCGCGCCTGGGGGCCGGGCTTTTTCCCGCTGTATAAACGGTTCCAGGGCCGCTACGGCTTTTTTCATCACCCTGGCGCTGCGGATTATCTGGGGGAGGAACATCGTCCCTTTTTCAAACTGATCCCCCACTTCCGCCATGCCCTTCATAAGGAGCTTTTCCACAATGTCCAGGGCCCGGCCGTATTGGGGCAGGGCCTCCAGCACATCAGCCTCGATATAGTTATCCATACCTTTGATCATGGCGTGAACGATCCGTTCTTCCAGGGGCGCCTTCCGCCAGTCCGTGGAGGGGGTGGGCTTTTCCCGGCTGCCCGCCGGTGCGGCGGCAGTCTCCAGGGCCAGGGACACCAGGCGTTCTACCGGACTTTGACCCGCCGGGACCGCCCCGGCGGAGGTCCGGCAGCGGATCACATCTTCCGCGGCCTGGCGCAGAACCGGGTTTATGCGGTCATAGGGAACCAGGGTCCCCGGATTGACGATAGCCATGTTGAGCCCCGCCTCCGCCGCGTATTTAAGAAAAACGCCGTGCATCGCCTCCCGGACAATATCGTTACCCCGGAAACTAAAGGAGAGGTTGGAAATACCGCCGGAAATGAGGACTCCGGGGCAGTTTTCCCGGATCCAGGCGCAGGCCCGGATAAAATCCAGCGCGTAGGAATCGTGTTCAGGAATACCGGTGGCTATGGAAAGGACATTGGGATCAAAAACAATGTCCTCCGGGGGGAATCCGTTTTCCGTAAGGAGCCGGTAAGAACGTCCGGCGATTTCGATTTTTCGCGCGTACTCAGCGGCCTGGCCCTGTTCATCAAAAAGCATAACCACAATAGCGGCGCCGCAGCGTTGGGCAAACCCGGCGCGGCGGAGGAATTCTTCCTCCCCGTCCTTGAGGCTGATGGAGTTGACCAGGGCTTTTCCCTGGATATATTTTAACGCTTCCGCTATTACGTTCCACCGGGAACTGTCGATCATAAAAGGCACTTTGGCGATGCCGGGATCGGACAGGGCCAGGGTTAAAAAAAACGCCATTGCCTTTTCCGCGTCCAGCAGGGCGTCGTCCATACAGATATTGATAATCGCGGCCCCGGCCTCGATCATTTGCCGGGCGATTTCCAGGGCTTCGGCGTATTTTTCTTCTTTGATGAGGCGAAGGAATTTCCGGCTCCCCGCCACATTGGTCCGTTCCCCGATATACACAAGCCCCGCCCGGCTGTTTTCCCCGCTGACGGCGAGGGCTTCAAGACCGGCGAGGAAGGTCCGGCGCGGGGCGGCTTCGGCGTTTCGGGCCGGGATACGCCGGGGCCGGTGCAGCGGGGCTTGTGCCGCAATGGCGGCGATGTGCTCCGGGGTGGTGCCGCAGCAGCCGCCGATAATATTCACCAGCCCCTCGGTAAGGTACTCTTCGGTAAAGGCCGCCATAGATTCGGGGCTTTCATCGTAGGCCCCGAACTGGTTGGGCATCCCCGCGTTGGGATGAACGCTGGTGAGGCAGGGGACAAAGGCGGCGATTTTCGCGGCATGGGCTTTGAGCTTTTCCGCCCCAAAGGAACAGTTAAGGCCGATGGACCAGGGCCGCCCGTGAAAGACCGATACGCAGAAAGCTTCCAGGGTCTGCCCCGAAAGGAGCCTGCCCGAAGGGCCTGCCACGGTGGCGGAGATCATCAGGGGAATATCAATATGCCGTTCTTCCTCAAGCCGCCGGATGGCAAAGATCGCCGCCTTGGCGTTAAGGGTGTCAAACACCGTTTCGATCAGGAGCAGATCGGCCCCGCCGTCCATAAGCCCCCGGGCGTTGTCGTAATAGGCCGCCGCCAGTTCGTCGAAGGAGATTCCCCGCCTGCCGGGATCGCCGATGTCCGGGGACAAGCTGGCGCTTTTCGCCGTGGGGCCCATGCTGCCCGCCACAAAGCGTTTTTTTTCCGGGGTGGAAAAGGCATCCGCCGCTTTCCGGGCCAGGGCGGCGGCGGCGGCGCTTATCTCGCGGGCCAAATGGCCCAAACCGAAATCATCGAGAGACACGGAGGTGGCGTTAAAACTGCAGGTTTCGATAATATCCGCCCCGGCTTGCAGGTAAGCTTCATGGATCGAATAAATCACTTCCGGTTTGGTAAGGCAGAGGAGATCGTTACAGCCCAGGAGAGCTTTGTGGTGTCCGGCAAAACGCTGTCCCCGGAAATCTTCTTCCCCCAGGGCCTGTCCCGCCGGTGTTCTGAAGGCCTGGATCATGGTGCCCATAGCCCCGTCAAGGACGATAATCCGTTCCGCCGCCAGGGCGTCAAGCTTTTCCCGGATCTTCATGGAAAAATTATAGCAAAAGACGGATGGTTGGGGTATACTGCCGGGGGAGGCGTATTCATCATCAGTTTGAACAAAGCGGCCATTCTTAAACAATATTTCGGGTACACCCAATTCCGCCCCGGCCAGGCGGAGCTTATCGACGCCATCCTGGCGGGCCGGGACGTACTGGCGGTGATGCCCACCGGCGCGGGGAAGTCCCTCTGCTACCAGATTCCCGCCCTCCTTTTGGAGGGCCTTACCCTGGTTATTTCCCCCCTCATCTCCCTGATGAAAGACCAGGTCAACGCCCTGCAGGACGCGGGGGTTCCCGCGGCTTTTCTCAACAGCTCCCTCAGTTCCGGCGAATACGCGGACACCATCTTCCGCGCCGCCGGTGGGGAATACAAGATCCTCTACATTGCCCCGGAGCGGCTGAGCAAGGGGCTCCCGCCCCAGCTTGCCGAATCCTCCCGGTCGCCGGGAATCGCCCTGGTGGTCATTGACGAGGCCCATTGCGTTTCCCAGTGGGGCCACGATTTCCGCCCCAGTTATATGGAGATCACCGGGTTTATCCGGCGTCTTAAAACGCGGCCCATCACCGCCGCTTTTACCGCCACCGCCACCGGCAAAGTGCGGGAAGATATTCAGCGGCTTTTATCGTTGTCCGATCCCTATGTCCTGACCACGGGCTTTGACCGGAGCAATTTATATTTTGAGGTACAAAAACCGCGGGACCGGTTCGGGGCGCTGCTGGAATGTCTTGCTTCCCGGCGGGACAAAAGCGGGATCATCTACTGTTCCACCCGGAAGACCGTGGAGGAAGTCTGCCATACCCTGGATACCAGGGGCTTTGGGGTAACCCGCTACCACGCCGGCCTTAACGACCGGGAACGGCGGGAAAACCAGGATGATTTTATCTACGACCGGAAACCCCTTATGGTGGCGACCAACGCCTTCGGCATGGGAATCGACAAGTCCAACGTGTCCTTTGTGATCCACTACAACATGCCGAAAAATATCGAAAGTTATTATCAGGAGGCGGGACGCGCGGGCCGGGACGGGGAAAAGGCGGACTGTATTCTCCTCTACAGCCCCCAGGATGTACAGATCAACCGCTATCTTATCCGTAACAGCCAGGATGAGGAGGAGGTAAAAGATCAGGCCCTGGTGGAACACAACCTGGAACTCCTCAAGGAGATGACCTTTTACGCCACCGGTTCCGGCTGCCTCCGTTCCCGCCTGTTGGCCTATTTCGGAGAAACCGCCCCCGCCTACTGCGGCAACTGTTCTAACTGCAATACCGTTTTTGAGGAAACCGACGTTACCGTTCCGGCGCGGAAAATCATCTCCTGCGTGTACCGGCTCAAGGAGCGGGGCCGGTCTTTCGGAAAAATGATGGTGATCAACATTCTCCGGGGCGGCAGGGATGAAAAGATCCGCGCCTCCCATTGCGATACCCTGAGCACCTACGGCATTATGGCCGATACGGAGCCCCGCCGGATCCGGCAGGTGATGGATCACCTGATAGAAGAATCTTACCTTAGCCTTGAGGGGGACGAGTACCCGGTTCTGGTTCTGACTCCCCGCTACCGGGAGGCCTTTGACGAGGAAAAAACCATTATGATGATGCTGCCGAAAGAACAAGCGCCGGAGAAGCGGAAGGATGCGGGCAGGCTTGACCGGGCAGAGCCGGTGGAGAAAACAAAAAGCCCCGAAACGGGCGCCCCGGAAAAAGCGGGGAAAAAAGATCTCCCGGAAGACCCCATAGACGAGGCGCTGTTTTTGAAACTCAAGGAACTGCGGGGCCGTCTGTCCCAGGAGGCCAGGGTCCCGGCCTACATTGTTTTTTCCGATGCCAGCCTTCGGGACATGTGCCGCAAACGGCCCCAAAGCCCGGAACAGTTTTTGAACGTGGCCGGAGTGGGGGCGGTGAAGCTGGAAAAATACGGCGACGATTTTCTGGGGATCATCCGGGGATTTAACTGAACTATGGGAAAATAGCGACTGGTACTCCGGCAAAAATACGGGGCATGATCAAAACTGCTAGATACCATACTTCGCCCCATCCCCGTTTCCAAAGAAACGCTTCCGCTTTCGTATGAAGAATTCAAAAACCTGAAAAAATTCAACCGTCCGCCGTCATTTTTTTTACACTTTCGCCGGTAAAATAAGTATATTTAGAGGCACAATCCAGTCTGACATCTTTGGAGTTTTTTATGAAAATTGGTAGAAAATTAATGCTGGTGATGATTAGCC
>JAISAN010000130.1 GCA_031266635.1 Treponema sp.
AACAGCCTCAGATATCAGAAATTTTGGTAGCTAATGATATACCGGTCCATATCTTCCCGGCTTTGGCTTTCATAGGACCGGATCTGTACCTTGGATTCCCCCTTGCCGTCCCCGTGCCTGATGATATACACCTGATTGCTGAGATGATATGAGGGCGGCATCCCCCGGGCGGAATAAAACTGTTTTTTGTTGTAACTGAAGGACGCGCTGAAAGCGGAGGCCCTGGTTTTTCCGTCCTTTTTTGCCTCATTGGCATACCCGGTAAAGGTCATTACGTTGATCCGCCGGGAGGCGGCGGGCTTGAGCATGGCCCCGTCGATCCAGCGGCTGGCATCCGTATTGTAGGGCCCGTAGAGGGGATCATTTTTGATCGCCTCCGCCTGGCTTAGCCCGGCAAACCCGGTCTTTCCGGTATGCCATACTCCGCCCAGACCGCCTGAACCCAGGGCCGCCGCGGTTTCACCGCTGTTGGTGTATATGAGCCGGGGCCGCTCAAAGGCAATGTCCCAGTCCTGGGATGCGGGATCCGCTGTCCGCCGCCCGGTGCGGAGGGAATAATAGACCGGGCCGGTTCCCGGCGCTCCGCCTGAAACCTCGATGATCAGCTCTTTGGCTTCCTCCGCTTCGGCGCCGCTCCCGGCGGGACCAAGCCCCATAAAAAGCAGGGCGCCAAGCCCCAGTATGAACCATGATTTCATACTTCCTGTCATATATGCTCCTTTCCCGTCCGCCGGACCGCGGGATTTTGAAAAATATTTTCCATCCTCATTTGTCAGCATTAAGGGAACCTCTAAAAACCCGGTTTGGTTTCTCTGTTCTAGAGATTTTTTAAGCAAAAAGTGATAAAATGCAACAAATCCCATTGCCGGGCCTGTGGATTTGAGCGGTTTTCCAAATCCGGCTGGTTTTTCGGAAGGCTGAATGCGAGGTGGTTTCACAGGCGCGATTTTGAAACCTCCTCTTTACACAGGATTAGCCGCCGGATATAATCTAGTTAGCAATATATAACAGAATAAATTCTTTTTCAAGGGGGCGGTCCGGTGTTTTTCAAAGTGTTATTGGTTATTGCTGGTTTTTTGCTGCTTGGTTTGGGTATTGTGGGTATATTTCTTCCGGTTTTGCCTACCACGCCCTTTTTGCTGGCGGCGTCCTTCTGTTTTCTCAAAAGTTCCAAACGGCTGCATACGTGGATCATGACGCATAAATATTTCGGCCCCCGGATAAAACGGATCACCAGGTCGGGTTTGACCAAACGGGAAAAAATCTCCATTTACGCGCTGGTGTTTGCCATGCTCACGCCGGTTTTTATTTTTACCAATTCCCCGCATCTGCGGATATTTTTGGTGGTTCTTATGATCGTCAAAGGGATAGTTTTCCTCCGCATAAAAACCGCTCCCCGGCCGGTCCCTGAAAAAGCCGCGGAACCGGGGGCCGAAGTTTTCCCGGGGGAATCTATAGGGGAACCGGATGCTGAATAAACGGCTCCTGTCCCTCTCTCCCGCCGTGGGGAAGGACGCGGCCAAAATCGTTCTTATAAACTGGATAAGCCTTTTGACCAATATCGGGGCTATGGCCGCCCTGTCCTTTATGGTTCAGCGGGTCTATGAGGGGGATCACCGCTTTACCCGCCTGCTTTTGCCCGCCCTGGGGATTATCGCCTCCCTGGGGATCCGGTCAATCTGTACCGCCGCTTCTTCGGACGCCGCTTTTATGGCCGGAAGCCGGGTAAAACAAAGCCTCCGGGAGCGGATTTACCGCCGGCTTATAGCGCTGGGGCCTGCCTACAAGCGCCATATTTCCACCGCCGAAACGGTTCAGCTTTCCGGCGAAGGGGTGGAGCAGATGGAGTCCTACTTTGGCCGTTATGTGCCCCAGTTTTTTTACAGCCTTTTGGCCCCCCTGACCCTGTTTGCCGTCCTTTCGTGGATCAGCCTGCGGGCGGCCCTGATCCTCCTGATCTGCGTTCCCCTGATCCCCGTGACCATAGCAATGGTACAGACCATCGCCAAAAAATTATTGGGCAAATACTGGACCAGTTACGCCAAACTGGGGGATTCGTTTCTTGAAAACCTTCAGGGCCTGACTACCCTCAAAATTTACGGCGCCGACGAACGGCGGCACCGGGAGATGAACGGCGACGCTGAAAATTTCCGCCGGATCACCATGCGGGTTCTGCGGATGCAGTTAAACAGCATCACCGTTATGGATATTATCGCCTACGGTGGGGCCGCTCTGGCCATCATCCTCAGCATGGGGGAATTCCGCCGGGGGCTTATCGGCTTTGGGGCGGCTTTTTTTATCATCCTGATCGGGGCGGAATTTTTTATCCCCATGCGGCTTTTGGGTTCCTATTTTCATGTGGCCATGAACGGGATTGCCGCCGGCGCCAAAATTTTCCGCCTTTTGGACCTGCCGGCAACGGCCGAAAAGCCCCCGGCCCCCGAAGCCGGTTCCGGCCGGGCGGACAGCATCGGGGCGAATAATATCCGCCTGGATAAGCTCTCCTTCGCCTGGGAGCCGGAGCGGCCCGTATTACAAAACATTACGCTGGAGATCCCCGATGGGGGCTTTATCGCCCTGGCGGGGGAAAGCGGCTCGGGGAAAAGCACGATAGCCGCGGTCCTTTCGGGCCGGGGCGCCCCCTATGCGGGCCATGTTTGTATCGGCGGCGTGGAAATCGCGGAACTGAGTCCCGCAAAATTGATGAAAAAAATAACCCTGGTGGATCATAACAGTTACCTCTTTGCGGGAACCCTGCGGGAAAACCTCCTGATGGCAAAACCGGGGGCCGCCGATGCGGAACTTTACGCGGCCCTGAAACAGGTCCGGCTGGAGGAATTCCTGGGCGGCCGGGAGGGGCTGGACGCCCGGATCGCCGAAGGGGCCGCCAATCTTTCGGGGGGGCAGAAACAGCGGGCCGCCATAGCCCGGGCACTGCTCCACGATACGGAGATCTATATTTTTGACGAAGCCGGTTCCAACATCGACATGGAAAGCGAGGAGGCGATTATGGAGCTTATTAACGGCCTGGCAAAGCGGAAGACCGTTCTCCTTATCACCCACCGGCTGGCCAATGCCCGGCGGGCGGACCGAATCGCCGTGCTGGATCAGGGACGTTTGGCGGCCTGCGATACCCATGAGGCCCTGATGGGGCAGGGGGGAATCTACGCCCGGATGTACCGTCAACAGGAGGAACTGGAAGCCCTGGTTCACGGGGGGGCCGCGTCATGAAAGGAAAACGCGGCGTACCGGTGAGGATGCTGGCCTTTGTCCGGCCCCTCTGGTACATCATGATCATCACGATCCTCATGGGTTCTCTGGCCTATGTTGCGGTGATCGCCATCCCCGTTCTGGGAAGCTACGCCCTTTTGGGCCTTGCGGGGCTGGAAGCCGTCAGCCTGAATTTTCTGATTCCCGCCATACTGATTCTGGCGCTGGCCCGGGGCATCCTCCGCTACGCGGAACAGCTTTCGGGCCATTATATCGCCTTTAAACTGCTGGCCCTGATCCGGGACCGGGTGTTTACCGCCCTCCGCCGTCTGGCTCCGGCAAAACTGGAGACCCGGGAGAAGGGCAACCTGATTTCGGTGATTACCGGTGATATAGAGCTGCTGGAAGTTTTTTACGCCCATACCATCGCCCCGGTGGTCATCGCCGTGCTGGTGAGCGCCCTGGTTCTTATCTTTACCGCCTCCTTTCATTTTCTGCCGGCGCTGATTCTTTTGGGCGGCTACCTCTTTACCGCCCTGGCAGTACCCCGGATAGTGAACCGGCTGGCCGGAGAAAGCGGTAAATCCTACCGGAACGACGTGGGGGCCCTGAACACCCTGATGCTGGACAACCTCCGGGGCCTCCGGGAGATCCGGCAATACGGGGTTGAGGAAGAACGGATAGGGCGGTTGGGGGAAAAGGGGCGGGCCCTGGAAGCCAAACTGCGGAAACTGCGGAAGTATGAGGGGCTCAGCCGTTCCCTCTGCGAGGCGGCGATCCTCTCCACCGGCCTGCTGGTTTTTTTAAGCGGCGCCGTGCTTTATCAGTACAATCTGATGAATTTTTCCGCCCTGATCCTGACCACCATTACGGCCCTTTCCAGTTTCGGCCCCGTGCTTGCCCTGGGGGCCCTGTCCAACAGCCTGATCCACACCTTTGCCAGCGGGGAACGGGTGCTTGCCCTGCTGGACGAGGAGCCGGTGATCCGGGAACTTACCGGGGGAATTGAAGCCCGGTACGGCGAAATCCGGGCCGAAGAGCTAAGTTTCGCCTATCCTGAATCGGCCGCCGTCCTCCGGGACCTTTCCCTGGAGCTTCCCCCGGCCCGGATCTACGGCATCCAGGGGAAAAGCGGCTGCGGGAAATCGACCCTGCTCCGCCTGATCATGCGTTTTTGGGACGCCTCTTCCGGTTCCATCCGCATAAACGGGGAGGATATACGGGCCCTGAACACCGGTTCCCTGCGGAAACTCCAGGGTTTTGTGACCCAGGAAACCAGCCTGTTCCACGCCACCATCGGGGAAAACATAAAGATCGCCCGGCCCGAAGCCCCGGAGGAGGAGGTGATCGCCGCGGCGAAGAAAGCGTCCCTCCATGATTTTGTGATGACCCTCCCCAAAGCCTACGATACGGAAGTGGGGGAACTGGGGGACACCCTTTCGGGCGGTGAACGCCAGCGCATCGGCCTGGCCCGGGCCTTTCTCCACAACGCGGACATTCTGCTGCTGGATGAGCCCACCAGTAATCTCGACAGCCTGAACGAGGCTATTATACTGAGGGCAATTAAAGAAGGGCATGAAAAAAAGATTGTGCTGCTGGTTTCCCACCGTCAGTCGACCCTGGGCATTGCGGAAAAGACCTGGCGGATGGAAGAGGGCCGTCTCCTGCCCCTTAGGTAACAGACCCCGCGGCGCGTACGGCGGCCTGAAGGCCGCCTTCATTTGCCCGGTACTATGGGCCTTTATTGTGCGCCGGGTGTGTGCTACATCGTTGGATAACAGCCCCTGCCAGGGCTGCTTGTTTTGCGCCCCGCGTATGTGGCTTGACTATTTTTTCCGTTTTTTATATAGTTTTAAAACCCATTGGGGGCGTAGCGAAGTTGGTTTATCGCGCTGGCCTGTCAAGCCGGAGATCGCGGGTTCAAGCCCCGTCGCTCCCGTTACAAAAACTGCCTTGGGCGGTTTTTGTGTTGGAGTTTCCAAAGGAAACTCCATGAACTAGAGGCTTCAGGGGGCTTGAAACGGAGCCCCCGCCGAACGAATGTGAGGAAGAGGCGGCAGGATGCCGCCGGCAGGGGGCGGAGCCGCCTGGAGGGAGCAGACAGGAGTCTGCGACCGGAAGGCAAGCCCCGTCGCTCCCGAAAAGGTGTTTTAAAAGGGAATAAATGGAGGGGCTTGAAGCCTTGCCCAGGAAAGGCAAGCAGGGCGTAGCCTTACATGGGTAAACCGCCAGGACGGCGGTTTAGCAAAAAGGCCGGCCTGGAGGGAGCGGACAGGAGTCCGCGACCGGAAGGCAAGCCCCGTCGCTCCCGCCACAAAAACCGCCTTGGGCGGTTTTTGTGTTTTTTTGCGTGTAAAAAACGGGCAGTAGCGCAGTTGGTAGCGCGCTTGGTTCGGGACCAAGAGGTCCCCGGTTCAAATCCGGGTTGCCCGATAAAGTACCATGACGGATCGCCTCTACTACTCCGGCGCGCCCATCGGCCTGAAGGCCGCCGGCATTTATGGTGCGCGGCGGCATTGGCTGGGCGCCGGGACGTGCTGCCATTATGGAGTTCACGCTCCTTAACGGAGCGCTTTCGCTAGTCCGGCGCGCTCGCCGGCCTGAAGGCCGCCGGCATTTATGGTGCGCGGCGGCATTGACTGGGCGCCGGGACGTGCTGATGTTATGGAGTTCACGCTCCTTGACGGAGCGCTTTCGCTAGTCCGGCGCGCTCGCCGGCCTAAAGGCCGCCGGCATTTATGGTGCGCGGCGGCATTGGCTGGGCGCCGGGACGAGCTGAAATTATGCGATCTACGCTCCTTGACGGAGCGTTTTTATTAGTCCTCCCACAACCAGGTAGACAGATACCGTTCCCCCGTATCGGGGAGAACCGCCACAATGGTCTTGCCCTTGTTTTCAGGGCGCTTGCTTACGGTGAGAGCCGCTTCCAGGGCGGAGCCGGAGGAAATCCCTACCAGAATACCCTCTTCTTTGGCAAGCCGCCGGGCGGTGGTTCCCGCCTTAACATCATCGGTCTGGTAGATTTCGTCCACAATCTTGGAATCGTAGACCTGGGGTTGAAAACCGGCGCCGATGCCCTGGATTTTGTGGGGGCCCGGCTGGCCGCCGGAAAGTACCGGAGAGGCGGAAGGTTCCACGGCAATAACTTTTACCGAGGATTTTTTGGATTTCAGGTATTTGCCTGCCCCGGTAATGGTCCCGCCGGTGCCGACCCCGCCGATAAGAATATCCACTTTGCCGTTTGTATCGGCCCAGATTTCCGGCCCCGTGGTTTTTTCGTGGATCGCGGGGTTGGCGGGATTATCAAACTGCTGGGGGATAAAGGAGTTGGGGATCGCCGCCGCCAATTCCTCCGCCTTGGCGATGGCCCCCTTCATACCCTTGGCCCCTTCGGTCAGCTCCAGCTCCGCCCCCAGGGCCTTGAGGAGCTTCCGCCGCTCAATGCTCATGGTTTCCGGCATGGTCAGGATGATCCGGTAACCCTTGACCGCCGCCACATAGGCCAGCCCAATGCCGGTATTGCCGCTGGTAGGTTCAATAATGACGGTCCCTTTTTTTATTTTGCCCTCTTTTTCCGCCGTTTCAATCATCGCCAGGGCTATCCGGTCTTTAACGCTGTGGAGGGGATTAAAACTCTCCAGCTTGACGTAGACGATAGCGCCCCCCTCGTTGATTTTGTTGATTTTGACCAGGGGGGTGTTCCCAATCAGATCGGTAATTTTTTCAGCCTTTGCCATTTGAATCCTCCTAAAGATTTATCCTAGTAAATTTATAGGTATTATAATAAAAATTATAAAAAGTGTCAAGAGGAATTTTTAGTCAATCTGTCCAAATTGTCATAATCCGGGCGGTTTTGGTAAATTTGAGGCAACTGTTCCACAAGCTGAAGTTTTGGGAAAGCCTATTGACCTTTTTCGAGCCCTGTTCCATACTAGGACTTTCTGCGGTGTTTTGCTCTGGGCTTAAAACCGCCGGATTAATCTTGACAGAAGGAGATGCCGAAGTGCCCTGCGGAAGAAAACGCAAACTGAGAAAAATTGCCACCCACAAACGAAAAAAAAAGTTGCGGAAGAACAGACACAAGAACAAATAGTGTTAATCCGGGCCTTTGGTATATCTATAGGAGGGAATATCCGGCAATCCCGGCGGGTTTTCGGATATTTCCGGCTAATCGTAGATTGACGGGGAAAACAGACCGGCATAATCCTGGGCATCATCGTTTTCCGGGCCGCTTTTCTTTGAAACTAAAATTTCTCCACTCACCGGATTTGGAAGGGGATATTGTGAAAAGCTCCCCCCGCGAATGAAGGCGGTTTTCCGGCCCTTGATTATGGGACCGTTAATGAATTTAGCTAAAGACAGGCCGATTCACGGTGTCTATAAAGGAGCTTTAGCCGGGTGAGCGCGCCAGCACAGTGCTTCCCCTGCCCCAGGGGAATTCCCGCTGCCGCTCTGCTTTTACGGAGCATGGTTAAAAATATTTACATACTCGAGGCTGTTCCAAAACTTCAGTTTTTGGAACAGCAACCTTAGATTTACATGGAAAAGCGGGCTTTTGACCGCTTTTCCAAGAGGTTGTTTCAAAACCAACCGGGTTTTGGAACAACCTCACTCATGTATTGTCCATTATACTTTCGCAAATTGCCCGTCAATCCACTCCGCGTATTTCGTTGCATAACCATTAAAACAGCCCTGAGTTCGTCCAATCTCGACGCCATCGGCATACAAGACGGTCGTTGGTAAATTCCATGACGGACCAAGCAGATAATCGCCAACGGCCATGGCAGCCCCCGACACATCACACATCAAATAGCTGTATTTATCGCCTAGAAGGTCCATGGCCGCTCTAAAACACCGGTCACCCTCCAGTGTTCCGGGAGACGTGTTGTAGCCGCAATATACGACCACTCTTTTGTTGTCCGCTATGTACTGTTCAAATTCTTTTACGGTCATAAGGGAACCTTAGATACCTCTAACGAAAAGCGCGAATGAACGTTAACCGTTTTCTGAAAAATGCTCAATGCTTTCAATGTTATGGTCATACACGATCAGCATCTTTTCTATATCATCTTTGGATACATTCGACTGTTCAATCATGGTATTGAGGGTCGATTTTATGCCCTCATATTCCTGGAAAGTAGTCTCCAGGGAAGCTACATCACGGTTCACCGAATCAATAAGGGATAGTTCCTGCGTGTTGGCGGACACAAGATTCTGAATGCCGCGCTTGGCTGCTTCGACTTCAGCTTTGACCTTTTCCATTTTTTCCGAAAGGTCGCGGATGCTTTTTATAAGAACCTGCATATTTCCCGATATGCCGTCCACCGCGTTCTTGGTGCTTGCGGCGTGCTTGCGGATTTCCGACGCGACTACGGCGAAGCCTTTCCCCGCCGCGCCGGCCCGGGCAGCCTCAATGGCGGCGTTCAGGGCAAGAATATTGGTCACTTCCGTCACATTGTTGATGGCGGAAAGATTGTCCGACGCTTTTTTTGCCTCCTCCTGGAGGGATTCGGTAATAAGAAAGGATTCGCTGAATTCCTTGTCGATCACATTAAAGCCCTTGTCTACGCTGCCGATGTCCGCCTGGCTGTGGGTAAAACTTTCAAGAAAATCGCCGGTGTTCTTCTTGAACGTGGCGGTTCCCTGCTTCATATAATCCGACACGGGGCCAAAGCTGTCGTTAAGGTAGGCGATGGTTACATTGAGGAGTTCGCTCCGGGAGATGATCTCAAAAACAAGGGCTTTGAGCTTGCTGTCCGCGTAGTGGAAAAGCCGCCTGGTTTTACAGGGGTCCGGCTCCCCATCTTTCAGAGGACTCCCGAAAAATACCGCGGTGAGGGTTTGGTTGTGGTGGGTGAAAAGCTCCTCCCCATAGGTATTGAAGCCGATAAAATTGGTTCCGCTAAAGACCCGGTTAAATTCATCGAGTTTCCGGAGTTCTTTGAGCTCCAGATACCTGAGTACGCAGTTAAAAAGGAGGCTTCCCTGGATTTCTCCGGGAATACAATTCCGCGCTTCCTCCAGGGCGTTTTTGGCGTTGCCGATAATGTCTCCCTGCCGCAGCAGAAACACCCTGGTCCCCGCCTCTATGTAACAGTAAAACTGCAATCCCTTGCCGTCGATGACCGCGTTGGGGCTGCGCACATACACGCTGTCCCCTATTCTGACCCCGAAAGGGTTCTTTGAGTAAACCCCCGGATTGAGTTTATCCACCCCGGAAAGGCCCAGTGCCTTTGCGTAATAGGCGGCGGCGTCCTGGCCGTTAATTTCCCATACCACCCGCTTTATGGTTTCTGAACGGGTAACGGTAAAACCGGTGTCGGTGGGGAGGTAATGCACGTAGTGGCTGAAGAAAAAGGGAACCTTCATTTTGAGGATCATCACCGCCAGGCCGTCCCCCGAAAGACGCTCGTCCAGGGCGACCAGGGTCTGGGTAAAGCTCAGCTCGTCCGCCGCGGCGCCCCCGACAAAGGGCAGGTTAAGGCTCTTTTCCAGGGTGAATTCCTGCATGATAACCTCGCCCAGGCAGAGGCCGTCAAAAAAAATGAGCCCCAGGTATTCATCGGGATTGACGGTTCGTCCGCCCAGCTTGCGTTTCAGCTCTTCGATGGCGTTCCTGGCGGTGCGGGCCGGATCGGCCTTGGCTCCGGTCTGGAAAGAGGTGATAACTTCGGCAACCTCGTTGGAGGACAGGGACATGACGGTGATCCCCCTTTCCAGGGCCGCCGCGTTTGACCAGCCGCCGATCATGGAAGCGCCGATGCAGGCCGCCCGGGGGAAAGCCCTTTTCAGCGCCCTTTGGGGCTCGTCTTTTTCAAAGTCCACCGAAAAGAAGCAGATGATCGCCATAATATCACTTTGATCGATCTCTTGTACGATTCCCTCAATGTCCAGTGTCTTTCTCGAAGCGACTTTAACGGCCATAATGCCTACTCCTTTTGATCGAAGGATATTTTGATGACAATTGAAATATCCTACTATTTTTTTTAATATAGGACAATATGATTGTTGACAGGCGCGGGGCAAAAATACTGTTTGCTATGAGTATGCCTGACAGATAGTGAAAAGAGGTATATAGTTTAAGGTGTATGACAGCTTGCGCACCCTTGTTATCCCGTATCAACGAGCCGGGGGATCTGAAAAGCCTGAATTCCGTGGAATTGAACCGCCTGGCGGCGGAAATCCGGGAGATTATTGTATCCACCGTAAGCCGGAACGGGGGGCATTTGGCCTCCAATTTGGGGGTGGTGGAACTTGCCATCGCGCTGCACCGGGTCTTTACTACCCCGGAAGATAAAATTGTCTGGGATGTGGGGCATCAGTGTTACGCGCATAAGCTCCTGACTGGCCGTTTTTCGTCTTTTTCCACCCTCAGAAAGGCCGGGGGTCTGGCGGGTTTTCCCAAGACCGGGGAAAGCCCCCACGATTGTTTTAATACCGGCCATGCTTCCACCTCCATTTCCGCGGCCCTGGGGCTCCTGGCGGGAGAACGGCTCCGGGGGGGGACGGGCCGGGCGGTGGCGGTGATCGGCGACGGCGCCCTTACCGGGGGACTGGCTTACGAGGCCCTTTCCCACGCGGGCCAGTTGGGGCTCCCCCTGGTGGTGATCCTCAACGACAACAAAATGTCTATTAGTCCCAATGTGGGGGGGCTTTCCAAGTATTTAAGCCGCCTTTCCATGAAGGCGAGATACCAGCGTTTCCGCCGGTGGTTTGATTCTACGGTCAAGAAGCTTCCCTTTATCGGGGATGCTTTTTTTAACATTGTGGTCCGGCTGAAACGGGCGGTGAAGGCGGTTTTTTATACCGACAATTTTTTTGTGGACCTCGGTTTTGAATATGTGGGGCCCATTGACGGGCACCATATCCCGCGGCTTACCGAGGTGTTCCGGGACGTGTGGAAACTCGACCGGCCGGTGGTGATCCATGTAATCACCCGGAAGGGTAAAGGGTACGCCTATGCCGAAGACGATCCCGGCAATTATCATGGGGTGGGTTCTTTTTCCGTAACCGGGGGCCTTTCGCCGGATTCGCGGCCTTCTTTGTTTGAAAAGCCCCGGCTTTTTACCGACGCGTTTAGCAGCGCCATTCTGGCGGCCGCCGGGCGGGACCCTGGGGTGGTGGCCGTTACCGCGGCGATGGAAAAGGGAACAGGACTTTCAGCCTTTAAAAAGGCCTTTCCCCTCCGTTTTTTCGATGTGGGGATTGCGGAAGAACACGCGGTTACTTTTGCGGCGGGCCTTGCCGCCCAGGGCCTGAAGCCGGTGGTGGCGATCTACTCCACTTTTATCCAGCGGGCAACGGATCAGGTGATTCACGATGTGGGGCTTCAGGGGCTCCCGGTTATATTTGTTCTGGATCGCTCCGGTTTTGTGGGGGAAGACGGGGAAACCCACCAGGGGCTTTTTGATATTTCCCTGTTCCGCCCTGTGCCGGATATGACGATCCTGAGCCCCGCGGGGGAGGCGGAACTTTCCCTGATGCTGGACTGGGCGCTGAACAGGATCGCCGGCCGGGATAATTCCGCCGCCGGGCGTCAGCCGCTTGTGGGGCCGCTTATGATCCGGTATCCCAAAGCGGCCTGTCCCGGCGGTATACCGGCCTTTGCCCAGCCCCTGGAATTGGGGAGGGGAGTATGGATCAACCGGGGCGCCAGGGACCGGGGAAAAGTACCGGTCTGTATTGCTTTTACGGGCGGCCTCTTCCCCGAGGTCCTTGACGCAGCGGCGGAGCTTGAACGGCGGGGAATCAACGCGGACCTTTACCATCTTCGTTTCCTCAAGCCCATTGACGAAGAGTATCTCGCCGGTATTATAAACCGCTATAAATTAACCGTTTTTGTCGAAGAAGGAATACGGGAAGGCGGTTTTGGGGAATATGCCGCGGAACTTGCCCGGCGGCGGGACAAGGCCGGGGCTGTCCGGGTCCTGGCGGCGGAGAGTCATTTTGTTTCCCTGGGAACCCGGCGGGATCTTTTGCGGATGAACGGCCTTGACGGGGCGGGAATCGCCGCCAGGGTTCTGGATTTTTTGCCGGCGGAAAAAACCGGCGCTGGAGCAGCATTGTCATGGATGGCCGCCGAACCGGAGTAGGGGAGACGCCGGAAGCCGTGGTTCCCGGTATTTTTTCCCCCCTCTTATTGCCGAGCGGTACGCCGCTGGATTTTTCCGGCCCTCCCATCGTTATGGGAATTGTAAACTGCAACGAAGATTCTTTTTTTCCTCCCAGCCGGGCCCTGGCGGGGGCGGCGGTGGAAAAAGCCCTGTCCCTGGCGGACCAGGGGGCCGGGATTATCGATCTGGGGGCGGAATCCACCCGGCCCGGGGCGGCGTATATTTCCGCCGGGGAAGAGCTGGAACGGCTGGTTCCGGTAATTGAGCGGATCCGGCGGTCTTCCGGGATTCCTCTTTCGGTAGATACCCGGAAAGCGGAAGTTGCCCGGGCCTGCCTCGATGCCGGGGCGGATATTATCAACGATATTTCCGCCCTGGAGGATGACCCCGGCATGGGACGGGTCTGCGGGGAAAAAAACGCCGCCGTGGTTCTGATGCACAAACGGGGCGTCCCGGAAAATATGCAGGATAATCCCCGGTATGGGGACGCCCCGGCGGAGGTGGGGGCCTACCTCCGGGAGGCGGCGGATCGGGCGGTCCGGCAGGGAATAGGCCGGGAACGGATCATCCTGGACCCGGGGATCGGTTTTGGGAAACGCCTGGCGGATAATCTTGCCATAATCGCTTGGCTTGCGAAAATGTGCGGGAAGGGCTATCCTGTATTGGTAGGACTTTCCCGAAAAACCTTTGTCGGCGAATTGACCGGGAGGGCTTCCGGGGAACGGCTGGCGGGAACTCTGGCCGCCGAGGCCTGGTGCGTTCTCCAGGGGGCGCGGATACTCCGGGTCCATGACGTGCGGGAAACGGTGGATATGGTCAAGGTCTTGTGGGGCATCATGAAGGCCGGGGAAGGACATAACACATAAAAATGGAATGGATTCGGCATTTTACCTCATTATATGATTTTATCCGTCCGGTGTTGGACGTGGCGATCCTCTCTTTTTTGCTCTACAAGATTTATGATCTTTTCGTAAAAACCCAGGCGGTGCAGCTCGTAAAAGGGGCCGGTTTTTTGGCCCTGGTCTATGGTATCGCCCTGTTTTTTAAGCTAAGCACTCTGCAATGGCTTCTCACCACCCTGGCGCCGGGGCTTTTTATTGCCATCGCCATTGTGTTTCAACCGGAACTACGGAAGATCATTATCCGCCTGGGGCAGGGGGACCTGTTCAGACCGGATAATAAACCTCATATCGGCCAGCTTGAGGCGGTAGTAACCGCAGCGGAAATTCTCTCCCAGCAGAAGCGGGGTATGCTGGTGGTTTTTCCCCGGCGGATCAATATCAAAAACATTATTGATACCGGAACCAGGATCAACGCGGAAATTTCTTCCAGCCTTATTGTAACGGTTTTTGAATTTGACGGCCCCCTCCACGACGGGGCCATGATTATTCAAGGGGGCAGGATAATCGCCGCGGGCTGTTTCTTGCCCCTGTCGGAACAGCAGGACATACGGAAAAGTTTTGGAACCCGCCACCGGGCCAGCCTGGGGATGACGGAACAGTCCGACGCGGTGGTGCTGGTGGTCTCCGAAGAGACCGGGGCCATTTCCCTGGCCTATGACGCAAAACTCTACTACGATCTTTCGCCTATTGAAGTGAGCCGTAAATTAAAGGAACTGTTAGACCGGGGGAGCCGCCGGGGAACGGTCCAAACAGATTTGACCGTGGAAGTGGCGGACTTGAGTGAGGACAAAGATGTTTTCGCTGAACAGTAGCAAGCTGCTCGCCAGGGTGGCGGAAAACTGGCCGGCCAAAGTGCTTTCCATCGCGCTGGCGATCATCCTTTTTGTTTTTCACCGGATGAGCAGTTTGGAGGATCGTTTTTTTTCAGTCCCCCTGGTGGTAGAAGCGAGTGGCAGCCTTACCCCCGCCAGTTCATTTCCCCGGGTGGTCCGGGTAACGATCCGGGGAGACGCCACCAGTATTTACCCTATCCTTGAAGAAGATATTGAAGCTTACATTGATCTTAAAAACTATGATACGCCGGGCTGGTACCGCACGCCGGTACAGGTCCGTAAAAAAGGAACCGCCCTGGGGGTTGAACCGCTGGAAATATCTGTAGACCCCGTTGAAATATCCCTGGAGCTGGACCGGAGAATAAGTAAATATGTGCCGCTGACGGCAAATCTCCGGGGCAGCGTTCAGGCAGGCTACGATCTGGCATCCCATACCCTAAGTCCGGTTCAGGTGGTGATCGACGGCCCCCTGACCCTGCTGGGGAATATTTCCGGGCTTTATACCGATTTTATCGATCTGGAAGGGCGGAATGAAGATTTTTCCGTTACCGTCAACATCCTCAATCCCGATCCCCTTATCCTGATCCGGGGCAGCGGCACGACCGAATTTCACGGTTTTATCCGGCGGACGATTCCGGTGCGGAATTTTATGGACCTCCCCATAATGCTGAACGGGCTGGATGAGAATTTTACCGGGGAACCGGATATCAAGTCCGGGAGCGTCCGGCTTGAGGGCGCTCAAAACCAGTTGGAGCTGTTTGTGCCTTCCCTGGCCTTTTTATATGTTAACTGTGCCGCAATTCGGGAACCCGGAACATATACCCTGCCGGTTCAGGCGGAACTGCCGGGAGGAGTTAACCTGGTGCGGCAGGAGCCGCAGGAGATCGTTCTTACCGTGTACCTTGCCGGGGATGATCCGCAATGATTATCGGTATTGGTGTTGATGTAGTCCATGTGATCAGGATGGAGCGGTGGCGCCTTGTGCCGGGCCTTCTGGCCCGTTACTTTCACGAGGAAGAGCTTGCCGCCGCCCTGGCCCGGGGAAGAGGGGCTACTCTGTCCCTGGCGGCCCGTTTTGCCGCCAAGGAAGCTTTTGGCAAGGCGCTGGGAACGGGGCTCGCGGGGATTGTTTTAAAGGATATTATGGTGATGAACCACCATAACGGCCGGCCCGATATAAAGGTTTCGGGAACCGCTATGACGGCGCTGGAAAAAAGCGGAGCCAACCGGGTATTTATATCCTTGACCCATGAACAGGATAACGCCATCGCTATGGTGGTTCTTGAGGCGGTATAGGATGAGCAGGGATGAACGGGACTTAAAAGTATCTTTCCTTTCCAAAAAAGAATATACCTGTCCGGTATGCGAGACGGCTTTTCACAAGGAGGAGCTTCTTTCCGGCGGGGGGAGGCTTATTGCCGGGGCCCTGACCGATGAGCTCCACCGGCTCTACGAACCTTCGGCAAAATACGGCGAGGTTTTTCCCCTGGCCTATCAGGCCGCGGTATGCCCGGAGTGCTGGTTTGCTTCTATGGACGCGGACTTTTCCCTGCTTCCGGAAAAAGTACGGGAAACGGCTTTTAACGACCGGGAAAAACGGCTCGCTGATACCCGGCTTATTTTTCCCGTGCTGGACTTTCACGAGCCCCGGGGCCTGGCGGAGGGCGCCGCTTCTCAATACCTTGTCCTTAGGTGTTACGATTATTATACCAAAGAAACATCCCCCACTATCAAACAGGGGCTTGCGGCTCTCCGGGCGGCCTGGCTGCTGGACGACATGGACCGGAAAAATTCCGGCCAGCATTATGACTGGCTGGCGGTTCTCTTTAGAAGAAAAGCCCAGTTTTTTTATTCCGAAGCCATAGACAGGGAACAAAACGGCAGGGAAACCCTTTCGGGAATGCAGGCTTTCGGCCCCGATACGGATAAAAATTATGCCTATGAAGGGGTTCTTTATCTCACCGCCTATTTGCAATATAAATACGGCCCCGCCGATGATCCTGCCCAACGGAAAATATCCCTGGAGGAAGCCCGGCGGACTATCGCGAAATTGTTCGGCATGGGAAAATCCTCCCGGGATAAACCGGGGCCCCTTCTGGAACACGCCCGGGAAATTTATGACGCCATCAATAAAGAACTGAATGAATTTGACGCCTGAACGAAATATCCGGCTCCGTATCGCATACGACGGTACGGATTTTTCCGGCTGGCAGCGGCAGGAAAACGGCAGAACCGTGCAGGGAACAATTGAGGCCGCCCTGGAACGGCTTCACCGGCGGCAGGTGAACCTGACCGGATCAGGCCGTACCGACGCGGGGGTCCACGCCGCCGGACAGATAGCGAATTTTTATACGGGGATCCAGAGTATTCAGGCGGAACGTTTTGTCCCCGCCCTGAACGGATTTCTCCCCCCGGATGTGCGGGTCCTGGAGGCCGCCGCGGTCCGCCAGGATTTTCACTCCCGGTTTGACGCGGCCATGCGGACATACCGGTACCATTTTATCTGCGGCCGGTCCGCCCTTCCCCACGAGAGCCGGTATGCCCTCCGGCTGTGGCGTCGTCCCCGGATAGCGGTTTTAAACGCCTACAGCCGCCTTCTCCTGGGCGAGCGGGACTGTTCTGTTTTTGCCAGTCCCCAGGACCCCAGTGAATCCCGAAACCGGTATATATTCCGGGCCTCTTTTTTTATCCAGGGGGACACGCTGGTTTTCGAGATCAGCGCCAATGCTTTTTTGCGGAAAATGGTTAGATCCATCGCGGGAACCCTGCTTTATTATGAGGAGCGGGGTATCCCGGAAGGGGAATTTAAGGCGATCCTTGATTCGGGGGACCGGAAACTTGCGGGCCCTACCCTGGGGCCGGCGGGGCTCTTTTTGTGGAAAATAGATTGCCGGGAGTAGAGGAAAAAAATAAGAAGTAAAAAGTAAGAGGCAAGAAGCGGCACTTCTTCGACTGCGGTAGAATTTCGAAGCTTGTTATTTAATCTTGACAACTTTCCAGAGCTTCGGGGGCATTCTTTCTGAACCGGGCTACATACATGGGGCCGAGGCCGCCGTTTTGATCCGGGAGGATGATTCTGCCCCAGGCGGTTTTTTCCCCCTCGGTAAAGCCGGGTTCCTCCGGTTCCGCCAGGGGGCCGTATTTTTCCGAAAGCCGCCGGGCTACGCCGTCGTTTTCTTCTTCTGTTAAGGCGCAGGTCGCGTACACCAGGGAGCCGCCGGGGGCCAGGAGCAGAAAGGCCGATGACAGGAGCGCCCACTGCCGGCGGGCCAGAAACCGGGGCCGCGCCGCCGTCCATGCCGCCAGGGCCGCGGCTTTCCCCAGCACATGGGCCTCGCTGGAGCAGGGCGCGTCCAGCAGAACGGCCTGAAAGCGGCCCTGCTCACTTTTTCTGCCCCCCAGCGCGGCGGCGTCGAAGCCTGAAACCTGTACCCGCCGCCGGGTTGTTTCCGGCAGATGGGCGTCCAGAACATCCGCCAGCCGGCGGCGGCGTTCCCGGGAAAATTCGTTGGATACCAGATGAACGCCTTCTCCCATCCCGGCGGCGATGACCAGGCTTTTCCCGCCGGGAGCGGCGCAGGCGTCAAGAACCATGCCCGCGTCAGGAAGACGGAGGCAGCGGGCGGCCAGTACGGAGGCGTAATTCAGGTAGTAGGGACGGGTGAGACCTTCGGCAAAGGCCGCGCCGGAATTTTCGGCGAGGAGGCTTTTTTTCAGGGCCGCCCAGCGGTCCCCGTAGAGGCGGGTATAATACCCTTCGAATTCAGGATTTTCCTGCATGACGGCGGGTCATGGCTTTCATCTTTTTCAGGGTTTCATCCGAAAGAAGGTGTTCCATCTTGCACGCGTCTTTTTCCGCGGTCTCCGGGCTTACCCCCACCACTTCCTCCAGAAAGGCCGTGAGAAAACTATGACGGTCCCGGATTTCCGCCGCGGCCAGGGCGCCTTTTTTGGTTAAGATAACCGTCCGGTAGCGCGCGTGCTCCAAAAGCCCCTGTTCTTCCAGATTCCTCAGTGCGGTCAGCACCGAAGGTTTGGAAACCCCAAGCCGGGCGGCAATATCCGTTACCCTGACTGCTCCATCATCGGCGAGAAAACTCACCATTTCAAGATAATCTTCCAAAGATTGAGTCATATCCTACAGATTGGGGCATTTA
>JAISAN010000176.1 GCA_031266635.1 Treponema sp.
CTCAGACATAAAAAAGCCTCCCTTGGAAACGCGGGGAGGCGTTCAACGCGCAATAACGGACGCTTAAACATTCCCTCCGCCGGCATTATCCGGATCAGGTTCAAGGGTTTAAAGCGTCAAGCCGCTTTCTCTCAGCCGGAACCGGCAGACTCTGCCAATCCAGCACCCCATGTTACTACGATGAAACTATCACAAAAAGGGGAAATGTGTCAAGAGGTGACTTCAGCAATTCGTAATTTAACCACGAACGCCACAAACAGACACGAACTTTTGCATCGAAATTCCTGTTCGTTTGGTTCGTGAGGTTTGTGGTTCCGATATTTTTATGACAAAATTAATCATTTTTTCCTTGACAAATTAAAAAACCGGGTACACCATTATCCGATAACATCACATGAGGAGAATCACTATGAGTGACAGACCGGAAATCGCCAACAGTATCCAGACCGGCGATTTTAAAACAAATTACCACGACCTTGGAAAAGGATCCCCGGTAACATTGCTTCACGGTTCCGGCCCCGGGGTTACGGCCTGGGCTAACTGGGGCAGGCTTTTTCCGCTTATAAAAGACGATTTCCGCATAATCGCGCCGGATATGTCCGGTTTCGGCTTTACCGAGAGGGTTCCCGGCAGGGTAGAAACGATGAACGGCTGGGTCCAGCAGACCATCGACCTGCTGGACGCGCTTAAAATAGAAAAGACCAACCTCGTGGGGAATTCCTTTGGCGGCGCGCTGGCCCTGTCCCTGGCGATAAAGTACCCCCAACGGGTCAACAAGCTGGTCCTGATGGGGGCCATGGGGGTCACTTTCCCGATAACCTACGGCCTGGATCAGGGCTGGGGTTACGAGCCTTCGCTGGAACACATGGAAGAACTGCTGGAAATTTTCACCTACGACCACAGTTTTGCCAACAAGGATCTGATTAAGAGCCGCTATGAATCCAGTATTCAGCCGGGTTTCCAGGAGAGTTTCCACGCCCTGTTCCCCGAGCCCCGGCAGAAGGGGGTAGAGGCTATGGCGGGGAACCAGCAGTACATCCGGAATATTCCCCACGAAACCCTTATTGTTCATGGCCGGGAAGACCGGGTGATACCTCTGGAGAATTCCTACCGGCTGCTTCAGCTTATCGACAATGCCCAGCTCCACGTATTCGGCAAATGCGGCCACTGGACCCAGATTGAACATACCCAGGAATTCGCGGATCTTATCCGCGTCTTCTTCAAGCGCTAGGGCGGGTTTATGGACGAAAAACGGATCGCCGCGTACGCGGAACAGCTTTTTAACGCGGAACGGAACCGCCGGGCAATTCCGCCCCTGACGGAGCAGGACCCTTCCCTCACCATTGACGACGCCTATCAGATTCAGCTTGCCAATGTGAGGCGGGTTCTGGACATGGGCCATACCGTATCGGGCAAGAAGATCGGCCTTACCTCGCCGGGGATCCAGCAACAGATGGGGGTCAACGAGCCGGATTACGGCCACCTCTTTGCCGCCATGGACTGCAAAGACGGGAGCATACCCGCCGCGGATCTGCTTCAGCCCAAGATCGAGGGGGAAATCGCCTTTGTCCTCAAGGCGGACCTTGCCGGGGGCAGGGTTAGCCGGGAAGATGTGCTGGCCGCCACGGATTATGTGGCGGCGGCCTTCGAGATTGTGGACAGCCGTGTCGCGGACTGGAAGATAAAGCTGGTGGATACCGTTTCGGACAACGCCTCTTCGGGGCGCTATGTGCTGGGCGCCGCGCGGCTTAAACTGAGTGCGGTTGATCTTCCCGCGGTGTCCATGAAGCTGTACAAAAACGGCGGCGAACTGGTGGGCGAAGGGACCGGAGAGGCGGTGCTGGGAGACCCCTGCGTTTCGGTGGCCTGGCTTGCCAACCGGCTGTGGACCTACGGCGTGACGCTCAAGGCCGGGGAAGTGATCCTCTCGGGGGCTTTTTCCGCGGCCCCGCCGGCGAAAAAAGGCGATTCGTTCCGGGCGGAATTTTCCTCCTTTGGCGCGGTGGAAGCTCAATTCGTATAAGAACTGAGGCTGTTCCAAAACTTCAGTTTTTGGAACAGCAACCTTAGATTTACGAGGTTTTTTCAAAACCAACCGGGTTTTGGAACAACCTCAATTTTCGAAAAGTTTAGATGTAAAAAGTGTCGTTATTATAAGCTGGAAATTTCCGGTTGGGTTTTCGGTTAGCTGAAAATACCTGACTAAAAAAGGCGGCTATTATGGATAAGATAAAAGTTGGCATCATCGGGCCGGGAAATATCGGCAGCGATCTGATGTACAAGGTTATGAAAAGCGCGAATCTCCAGATGTACATGATGGCGGGGATCGTCGAGTCCGAAGGGATCAAGCGGGCCGCGGGGCTGGGGTTCAAAACTTCCGTTCGGGGAGTGGACGCGGTGGCGGAAGACCCGGACATACAAATTGTTTTTGACGCTACCAGCGCCAAGGCCCACCTCCACAACTCGCCGATCCTCAAGGCCGCGGGAAAAATTGCCATTGACATGACCCCCGCGGCGGTGGGGCCCTATGTGGTTCCCTGCGTGAACCTGGACAAGTTTAGCGACGAGGTGGATTTCAACATGGTTACCTGCGGGGGCCAGGCCACGGTTCCCATCGCCCACGCCATAAACCGGGCCGCGGACGCGGAATACTGCGAAATTGTGTCCTGCATCTCCTCAAAAAGCGCCGGCCCCGGAACCAGGGCGAACATTGATGAATTTACCGAAACCACCGCCAAAGCCCTCCAGGTGGTGGGGGGCGCGGACCGGAGCAAGGCAATCATCGTCCTCAACCCCGCGGAACCGCCCCTGATGATGACCAATACGGTGTACGCCCTGGTGAAAAATCCCGACGAAAAAAAGATCATCGAGTCGGTGAACGATATTATCCGGGAGGTTCAGAGCTATGTGCCCGGTTACCGCCTGCGGGTTCCGCCGGTGATCGACGGCAGCAAGGTAACGGTGATCATCGAGGTAGAGGGGGCGGGAGATTTCCTGCCGTCCTACGCGGGCAATCTGGACATCATCAATCAGGCGGCGGTGGCGGTGGCCGGCAGGCTGGCGGCAAAGATGCTGGCTTCGGGGAGGAATTAATATGCGGGATGACAGGATATACATTGTCGATACAACCCTCCGGGACGGCAGCCACGCGGTGAGCCACAGTTTTACCGCGGAACAGGCGGCGGCGGTGGCGGAAGGCCTGGACAAGGCGGGGATTGAACTTATCGAGATAAGCCACGGCGACGGCATTGCCGGTTCGTCCATTAACTACGGTTTTTCCAAAGTACCCGAACTGGAGCTTCTTGCCGCGGCGGGAAAGGTGGTAAAAAAAGCGAAACTTGGGGTCCTCCTTCTGCCGGGAATAGGAACCATCGAGGATCTCAAGCGGGCCCGCGAACAGGGGGCCAACGCCGTCCGGGTTGCCACCCATGTAACCGAAGCGGATATTGCCATCCAGCATATTCAATGGGCCAGGCAGAACGGCATGTTCACCGTTGGTTTCCTGATGATGACCCACATGGCCGGCCCGGAAAAGATCGTGGAGCAGGCGAAAATTTTTGAGGATGCCGGGGCGGATTATATCAATCTGGCGGATTCCTCCGGGTACATGACCCCCAATGACGTAAAGGCCCGGGTGAGCGCCCTGAAAGCGGCGACCAGTCTGCCCATCGGCTTTCACGCCCACAACAACCTGGGCCTGGCGGTGGCCAACTCCCTGGCGGCGGTGGAGGAGGGAGCGTCCTATATCGACGCCACCTGCCGGGGCCTCGGCGCGGGGGCGGGGAACACCCAGACCGAGGTGTTCTGCGCGGTACTCCAGCGGCTGGGGTATCACACAGGGATAGACAGCTACGCCCTTATGGACCTGGCGGAAGATGTGGTGGAACCCCTGATGCACCGGCCCCAGGTTATCAGAACCGATTCCCTTATGCTGGGTTACGCGGGGGTCTATTCCAGCTTCCTGCTCCACACCCGCCGGGCGGCGGAAAAATTCGGCCTCCCGCCCCGGGACATTCTGGTAGAACTGGGGCGGCGGCGCATGGTGGGCGGCCAGGAAGACATGATCGTCGATGTGGCGTACCAGCTCAAACACGCGCGGTAAGCGGGAGAATCCGGCGGAATGGGACAGCGGTATCAGATTAAGGTGGAGGATACGGGGGAATGTTTTTCCTGTACCGGCGAACAGGCGGTGCTGGCGGCGATGCTGCGCGCCCGCCGGGGGCCGCTGGACTACGGGTGCTGCGGCGGGGGCTGCGGAGTCTGCCGGATGCGGATCGTGTCCGGGGAGTGGACCCTTTTCAGGCCCATGAGCCGGGCCCATGTGAGCGAATCGGATCTAAAGCAGGGCATAGCCCTTTTATGTTGTGTTCAACCCCGGAGCGATATGGTTATCGCCCGGGTGTAACAAATATTTTTGTACGGAGGAAAATTATGGGATTTCATGGTACTCTTCGCCCGGGTCTTATCCAGCTGCGGGTGCTGGATTTAGACAAAACTCTTGACTTCTACAAGAACATCCTTGGTCTGGATGAGGTGGGCCGGACCAATGATGGACGGGTCATGCTCAAAGCCTATGATGAATTTGATCATCACAGCGTGGTGCTCCGCAAAACCAATGAATCGGGCCTTGACTTCGTGGCGTTCAAAGTTGACAGCCCGGAAAAACTGGAAGAGCTGAAGCAGAAAACCGAAAAATTCGGCTACAAGGTAAGCGAGGCCAGCGACGACCAGCCCGGTTTTGGCAAACGGTATGTCTATACCATCAGTACGGGCCATCAGTTCCAGATCTACTACGATGTGGAACTGGCCAAAAAAGGCCCCCAGATCAGGAACCCGGATATTTGGACCGAGTCCCCCAGGGGCATGCGGGCCACCCGGCTCGACCACTTCCTCCTCTTCGGGCCCAATATGGCCGAAGCGGAACGCTACTGCAAGGAAGTGTTCGATATGTTTGTCCCCGAGGTCTGCAATACCGCCGACGGCAAACGGCTGGCCTCCTGGATCACCAGTTCCAACAAGCCCCACGATCTGGCCTTCGTGGAATATCCCAAGCCCGGCAAGCTCCACCATGTAGGCTTCTATCTCCAGACCTGGGAAGACGTGCTGAACGCGGCGGACCTTATCGCCATCAACAAGCTCAAACTGGACATCGGGCCCACCCGGCACGCCATAACCCGCGGTCTTTCGATCTACTTCTGGGAACCCTCGGGCAACCGGATCGAAACCTACTGCGCGGGCTACTCCGCCTACCCGGATAACCCCCAGCGGGTATGGGACGCGGACCAGCTCGGCAAGGGCCTGTTCTATTTCTCCGGGGAAGTTATTCCCAGCTTCCTGGAAGTCGTTACCTGATC
>JAISAN010000188.1 GCA_031266635.1 Treponema sp.
AAAAACAATGAAAATGTGGTACTTATGTCAATAGATGAATACAATAGTTTAATGGAAACAAACTATTTATTGTCCAGTAAAACAAATGCCGAACATCTTCAGAATTCGATTAATCAACATAAAGCGGGTAAAATAAAAGAGAGAAAGCTGTGCGAAGATGAACAAATTATTTACCGGTGAGGCATGGGATGATTATCAATATTGGATAAATACTGATAAAAAACAGCTTAAACGTATTAATTCCATAATAAAAGACATCGACCGGAATCCCCGGGAAGGGATCGGGAAACCGGAACCGTTGAAGGCCAATTTAAATGGCTATTGGTCAAGACGAATAGATTTAGAGCATAGGGTTATATATGCAATAGAAGAAACAAAGATAATATACATTTCATTCAGATTTCATTATGATGACAAATAAAAAACATAACCAGCCGTAAAAAAACCGCCTGAAATTCCGCTTTTCGGCAGCCCGTTTTCTATCTAAAATCGTGTTTTTTGCAATATTATTAATGATTATCGCAATGGTGTTTTGGTAACTCCTGGATATATATTGGATGAATGTAGGACTTCCGTTCCGCCCCTTTTGAGAAGGTATCAATGAAAGGTCTAAAGGATTTATGGATTCTGCCGCTGGTAGTTGTGGCTTCTATTTTTGGATGTCCCGTTGACGGGGAAGAATACACCCTTAAGGCGGTGGAACTGACCGCCGGTCCCGCAGTGGACGTGGATGCATCCGGCACAACGGCCCAGGCCGTCTTTACCGGGGCATCAGGGCTTACCCTGACCGCCGGGGACTTTACCGTGACCGGAGGGGGGACGATCAGCTCCGTTGCGGTCTCAGGCGATACCGTTACCGTAACGGTCGATTTTGAGGAAAACACCGGCGCGGAGGAAAAAAACTATATCATCGGCATTTCGCCGGAAAGCGCGGCCATCAAAGGTACTGATGCGGTAACTATTATCCATACGGCGCCTCAGGCCAGGCCCGGTTATTTTATCGGAGCGGACGGACAGGAATGGCCGGATCCCGATGCGGCGGACGGCTTTAAAACCGGAAACTTCTGGTTTATAGCGCCAAACGGAAGTGATACTAACGGTGATGGAACTAAAGAAAATCCCTGGTTTTCTATCAACAAGGCGCAGACTGCGGGGTCAGCGGGGGACACGGTATATATCCGGGGAGGAACCTATTATATCGGCAATGATATTGGCGGAAAATATACCAACTACTATATGACAGCGTTTGTCATGAACAAATCCGGCAACAAAAATACCGGTGGCGACATCAGCCGTATCAATTATTTCGGCTATCCGGGGGAACGTCCGGTCTTCGACATGAGCGGGTTTGACCACAACACCGGTAGTGGCTCGGGACGTTTTGCCGCTTTCCAGGTTAGCGGGAGCTATCTCCATTTCAAAAACTTCGAGGTAATCGGCCTGCAGCAAACCTATACCGGTTCGTCAAATACCCAGTCCATAAATATTTACAACAGAGGCGGCAGTGAGAACATTTACGAGAACCTCGCCATGCACGACGGCATGGGGATTGGGTTTTATATGGATTACCACCCCAGCAAGAACAATTTGGTTCTGAATTGCGATGCCTATAGAAACTGGGACTGGCGCGGGAACGGCGGCAAGGGGGAGAACAACGACGGCTTTGGCGCGCACGCTACCGCCGAAGCAACGGGCACGGTGTTTCGGGGCTGCCGGGCATGGCTCAATGCCGATGATGGCTTTGATCTTATCACCCAATACGCGCCGGTAACAATCGAAAACTGCTGGGCTTTCTATAACGGTTATATCGAGGAGGATCCCCAGAGTCCCAATGTTTGGAAGAAGGGCGCCAACGGAACCGGTTTTAAGGCCGGCGGTTATGGGATGGAATCCACCAGGGCTTTATCGTATTATCCGGCAAAGGATACTGTCCCCCGGCATATTATCCGGTTTTGCCTCGCCGCAGGAAACCTGGCTCGTGGTTTTTACGCCAACCATCACCTGGGCGGCAACGAATGGTACAACAACACCGCTTATGACAACCCGGTAAATTTTGAAATGAGAAACCGCGACTACGATTATCTTCCCGGGGCGCGGGATCTGCCCGATGGCGGCGAGGGGCATGTACTGATAAACAACGTGTCCTACAAGCGCACAGCTATTGCCGAGATCAACCGGGACAAGTGCGAGTTTGTAAATAATTCCTTTGATCCGCAGATGAACATGAACCTTACCGATGATGAATTCCAGAGCCTCGACCTCGCGGAACTTCTTATCCAGCGTAATCCCGACGGCAGCCTGCCTGATGTCAGATTATTGAGACCGTCGATGAACAGTAAGCTGCGGGACAGTGGCGCACCCATCGGATTCTCCTATAAAGGAATGGCGCCTGATATAGGCTACGCGGAGTATTAAGAAATATCGTGATATTTGCAATGTTTATATTGTTTCCTGCAATTGATCCCCCGGTTTTCCGGGGTAATAATAGTATCTGTCCATTAATGTAGACATATTGTGGATTCGGACCGTAGGTCCGCGACTTCCTTAAAAATTAGTTCATTTGGAGGGACGCTATGAAAAAAACCATGCCGGTACTTGCGGTTCTGTTATTGACGGCGCTGGCCTTTGCCTGTAAGGGAAAAGAAAGCGGCGGGGGAAATTATATGCGGCTTACCTGGTGGGGCAATACGGTCCGGGATGAACAGACACTAAAAGTTGTTGAGTTATTTAAAAGCAAAAATCCCGGCGTAAACATTGACACCGAGACTACCGGCTGGGGCGGTTACTGGGACAAGGTCAATACCCAGGCGGCTTCGGGTTCTGTGGCCGATCTTATGCAGCAGGATTACGCCTATATCGGGCAATGGGCCGGCCGCAACCAGCTTCTTGATCTAACGCCCTATGTCCAAAACGGCACGGTAGATGTCTCGAAAATTCCTGACTCTGTTCTGGAAAGCGGAAAAATCAACGGAAAGCTCTACGGCGTTCTCGCGGGAACCAGCGCTTTTTGTATCGTGTATGATCCGGCGGTTCTTCAAAAAGCGGGAATTCCGGCCATTGATTCCAAAACCTGGACATTGAAAGATTTTGAAACCGTTGCCATAACAATTTACGAAAAGACCGGCGTAAAAACGCTGCCCTTTGATCCGGTAGATCCGATCAATGTTTTTGAAAACCTGATACGCCAGACCGGCTTTACCTTATACAGCGAGGACGGGAAGCAGCTCGGTTTTACCGGCACGGCGGTGTTAAAGGAATTTTGGGACCTGCAACTGCGGCTTCTTGATAAGGGCGCCCTTGTTCCGGCAAGCGAGGCCTTTGTTCAGGGCAGCATGGAAGAAGACCCGCTTTCCCAGGGGAAATCCTGGGTTAAGTACATCTGGAATACCCAAATCGCGGCGGCGGCAAACGCGGCGGGCCGGCCTTTGGGCCTCTTGTTTTATCCGAGGATCGAACAATACAGGCGGCCCGGAACATTCCTGAAACCTTCAATGTTTTTCTCCATAGCGGCAAAGGCGGAAAACCCGGAGCTGGCGGCGAAATTCCTCAGCTTCTTTATTAACGATCTGGAAGCAAATGACATCATCCTGGGAGAACGGGGCGTACCGGCCCCAAGCACGGTGCGGGATTACCTTACCCCAAAGGTGGACGATAATCAGAAAATAGCTTTCGCGTTTCTTTCCCAGGCCGCGGATTATTCCAGCCCCGTTGCCCCGCCGGACCCCGGCGCTTCCGGCGAAGTCCGCGCCCTTTTCCGCGATACCACGGCCCAGATTCTCAACAAAACAATCAGTTCCCCGGATGGCGTTACGCGGTTTATGACCAGGGCCAATCAGATTTTAAGCGGGAATTAAACCGGCTCAAGTTTTATGGGGAAAAGAACCGGAATGAACATAAAACGGTATACCGCGGCCCAAAGGCGGTTGATGGAAAATATCTCGGGTTTTTCTTTTATCAGCCCCTGGCTTATCGGCTTCCTGGCATTTACCGCCCTTCCGATCCTCTTTTCCCTGTATTATTCATTCACCGAGTACGACATTCTGGGTTCTCCGGTTTTTAACGGGGTCAAAAATTTCAGGCGGATGATGGGGGACGAGCTTTTTTGGAAGTCCCTGGGAGTAACTTTTTATTACGCCTTTGTTTCCGTCCCCCTCCGCCTTGTTTTCGCTTTTTTTGTGGCCCTGCTTTTTAAACGGGCCTCCAGAGCCGTCAGAGTCTATCAGGCAGTCTATTACCTTCCTTCCATTGTCGGCGGCAGTATCGCGGTTGCCGTTATGTGGCGGCGGCTTTTCATGGCCGACGGCGCGTTAAACGCCGCGTTACAGGCCATCGGCATCAACAGTACCCTAAGCTGGATAGGGGAACCCTCATTCGCGATCTGGACGCTCATAATTCTGGCGGCCTGGCAATTCGGATCGTCCATGCTCATTTTTCTCGCCGGGCTCCGTCAAATTCCGCTTACCTATTACGAAGCGGCCCGGGTTGACGGCGCGAATATATTCCGCCAGTTTTTGAGCGTTACGCTGCCGCAAATGACGCCGATTATTTTTTTTAATCTTATCATGCAGTTGATAAACGGTTTTACCGTTTTTACCCAGGCCTTTGTGGTTTCCGGCGGGAACGGAGACCCGCAGAACGCAACGCTTGTTTACGCGCTTTATCTCTATCAGCGGGCCTTCAAATACTATAACATGGGCTACAGTTCCGCCATGGCCTGGATACTGGTCTTGATCATCGGGGTATTTACCGGAATTATCTTCAAAACATCCAACAAATGGGTTTATTACGAATCATAGGAACAGTGCATGAAGCTCAGAATCAAAAACGCTATCAAACAAACAAGCGGCGAACTGCTGTTTCATATCTTTGTAATTATCCTGGGATTTTTTATGTTTTATCCAATCCTTTGGATGATCTCCAACTCCTTCAAGGAAAACCGGGAGATCTTCAACAGCTTTTCCCTTATCCCGTCAAGCTTTAAATTGGACAACTATATACGGGGCTGGAACTATAACGGCTCCATAACATTCTCTACGTTTTTTATGAATTCATTTTTTTATACGGCCATCGCCACATTCGGCGCCGTCCTTGCCTCGGCGTCCGTAGCCTATGGTTTCGCGCGGATCCGTTTTTGGGGGAATTCATTTCTCTACGGGCTTATGTTTTTAACGCTCATGCTGCCCTATCAGGTTATCATGGTTCCGCAGTTCATAATCTTTCAAAAAATCGGCTGGGTTAATACCTTTTTACCCCTCATTGTCCCGCAGTTCGGCGGGCAGGCGTTTTTTGTTTTCCTCATGGTTCAGTTTATTCGCGGGATACCGGCGGAACTTGATCAGTCGGCGATGATAGACGGGTGCAATAAATTTTCGATATTTATCCGTATTATTTTTCCCTTGATAAAGCCCGCGCTTATCACTTCGACCATATTCAGTTTTTATTGGCGCTGGGATGATTTTCTGGGGCCGCTCCTCTATTTGAACCGGCCGCGGAATTTTACCGTGTCATTGGCCCTGCGCATGTTCAGCGATCCGGCGACCTCAACCGACTGGGGCGCCATATTCGCCATGGGGACGCTTTCGCTTATTCCCGTGTTTCTTATATTTATCCTGTTTCAAAAATATATTGTGCAGGGAATGGTAACATCCGGGATCAAAGGATAAATGGAAAAATGTCTGAACCCGCTTTTACCATTACACGAAGTACATCCATAACTTTTGACCAAAGTCCTGACCGGCCCATGTTAAAAGCCGCCGAAATACTCAGGCGGGATATGGAAAAAACCCTTGAACCGGGGCAGGCGCGGCGTAACAGGATACGCGTTACGGCCCTTGATTCCGCTCTTCCCGTAGAAAGCTGGATTATTGAAGCCTCGCCGGGGGAATTACTGGTCCGGGCCGCCGACAGTCTGGGCTGTGTGTACGCCCTGCTTTTTATCAGTGGGCATTTTTTAGGCGTCGCGCCCTTCTGGTTTTGGAATGATCAGGTCTTTATAAAGCGCGAATATGTGCGTATTCCCCCGGCGGTATGGCATTCTCCGGTCTATGCCGTTAGATTCAGGGGGTGGTTTGTAAACGACGAAGTGCTTATTGAAAACTGGAACGCGGAACCGGGAAACACGGAACACTGGGCTATGGTGTTTGAGGCCCTGCTGCGCTGCGGCGGAAACATGACCATTCCGGGAACAGACGGCAACAGCCGGAAATACCGGGATCTTGCGGCGGACATGGGCCTTTGGATTACCCACCACCACGCCGAACCGCTGAGCGCGGAGATGTTTGCCCGGGTTTTTCCTGACGAGGTTCCTTCGTACCAGGTGAATAAAATATTATTTGAAAAACTCTGGGAAAACGCGGTCATTGAACAAAAAGATCATAAGGTTATTTGGAACCTTGGTTTCAGGGGGCAGGGGGATTGTCCTTTTTGGAATGATGATCCTGAATACGCAAGCGATGAACAGCGGGGAAAGCTCATCAGCGAAATTATCAGCCGGCAGTATGAAATAATCGCCTCACACATAGCAAACCCTTTATGCTGCACCAATCTGTACGGTGAAATAACCGGGCTTTACCAGAGCGGGAACCTGCGCCTCCCGCCGGATATTATCAAAATTTGGGCCGATAACGGCTACGGGTGTATGGTCTCCCGGCGTCAGGGGAATGATAATCCGCGGATTTACGCCCTTCCCCTGAACGGAGACCCGGGGCCCCACGGAATATACTACCATTGCTCTTTTTACGACTTGCAGGCATCCAATCATCTTACCATGTCTCCGAATACCAGTGAATTTTTAGCCTCGGAACTTGGCAGGGCTTTGGGAGCCGGGGCAGACGCATATTGGATTATTAACTGCGGAAGCGTTAGGCCGCATGTATATGCGCTGGATTTAGTCAGCCGCTTGTGGCGGCAGGGAACAATAAATACCGTCGAATGGCGTAAAAGCTATGCCGGAACTTATTACGGGGAAAATAACGCCGAATCTGTGGCGGCTTTGTTTGAAGAATACGCCTTATGCACGGCCAAATACGGCCCTAATGATGATGACCGGGCGGGGGAAGAACTGTGGCATTATCCGGTCAGGGAACTTCTCTGCAAATGGATAGCCGGCGCTACGGTGAATGGCCTGGAGAGCCTGATTTGGCTGGCGGGGGACCTTCCTTTTTACGACCAGGCAGAACGGCTAGAACAGCTCGCCGCGGAAACTTTTCCGAAATGGGACCGGCTTTGCGGGAAATGCGCCGCCCTGCGCGGCAAACTTGACCCGGAATATAAAAAATTTTTCGACGACTCGATTTTTTTACAGGCCCGTTTGCATCGAAGCGGCGCGTTAGGCGCCGCTATATTTTGTGAAAGCCTCAATTCTTACCGGGCGGGAGACATGGTTACGGCCTTCCGCGGGGCGGATAAAGCACGGAATATCTACCATGAGGGCGTCAAAGCCCTCATGGATGCCGAACACGGCAAATGGGCCGGTTATTATGACGGGGATTGTCTAACGGATATACGCTTAACGGTGTCCTGTATGGATGCCCTTGTTTCCTGGCTGCGGATCTGCGGAGACGGGCCGGATTTTCACGGATGGGAACAGAGCTTTCTTGTTCCGGCGGGGGAAAAGCTTGTTAAACTTTTACTCTATAAAAAACGGCCCCTTGATAATATATGTCTCGCAAATTGCCTTGAAAAGACAAGCGGCGCAAGCCCCGGCGCGCCCAACCGGGGGCTCATGGCATAAGCAGCCGTTTCAGAATCATGTAGGCCGCAACGCCGCCAAAAATACTGAGCAGGGGGTTCCGTTTTCGCAGATGAACCAGGGCGGTGAGGCCCGCGGCGGCAAGAACCGGGATACCTTCCCGGAGATTTGTTTTCAGGGGGCCGGCGATGGCGTTGACGGCCAGAACGGTCATGGCCGCCGGAGGAACCAGTTTTTCCACAAAGGTAAGAAACAGTTCCCGGCGGGAACGGCCTTTTCCCCCGGCTTTTTCTCTTCCCGCAGGGCGATTATGTTCTCCGCCGCCGCTTTTTTCCCCCCCGCGGCTGGCGTCTTTTTTCTCCCGGAAAAAAAGGAAGGGAAAGGCCCGGCAGAAAAAGATAAGTCCCCCCATAGCAAAGGTGTAGACCAGGGCCGCGCCAAGGCTGGTTTTCACGGGCGGTCCTCCGGGGGCCGGGGGGCGGACAATTTTTCCGCCGGGGGGGTCAAGGCCAGTGCCAGGGCCAGGGCCGAAAGGAGGGAAAGCCGGGCGGGGAGGAATACTACCGCCAGCGCCGCCGCCAGGGCGGAAACGACAAAGACCCCCGGCCGCCTGACCCGGAGCATCTGCTCGATCATCAGAACCACAAAGAGGGCGGTCAGGGCAAAGCCTATCCCCTCGGTGTTGAAGGGGAGCAGGGAACCGGCGATCGCGCCAATTACAGAACCCGCCACCCAGTAGCCCTGATTGAGGAGGGACACATAGAACATAAAGAGGGGCTCCGGGGAAACGCCGCCCGCCGCCGGGCCCTCCCCTCTTTCCGCCGGGTCCGGCAGGGACGACAGGAGGGCGAAGGTTTCATCGGTGAGGGCGAAAATCAGATAGTATTTGTAGGGCCCCGCCTGCCGGAAACGTTTAAGCATACTGATCCCGTAGGCCATGTGGCGGGCGTTTACCACCAGTTGGACCAGCAGAACTTCCCAAAGGGTCGTTCCCGCCGCAAAGAGCCCCACGGCGATATACTGCCCCGCCCCGGCGTACATGACAAGGCTCATCACCAAAGCCAGCCACCAGGGATAAGCCGCCCCGGCGATCAGGAGCCCGAAGGCAAGGCCGATGGCGAGATACCCCAGCAGCACGGGCACGGAATATTTGAGGGCGGCGGCAAAAACAGCGGGATGTACCCGGCCTTTTTTCATGGGGTGTTTCAGAATAACCGGAAACAGGGGCTTTGTCCATGCGAACAGCTCTGGCCTTTCGATCCTGCCTGTTTTATACTAAAGCCATGAACTTTACCGTCAATGCTATGGAACGGCAGTGCCTTTTGGCCGAAGTCCGGGAAACCATCGCCGCGAAGCTGGAAGGGCGGCGGCCCCGGTATGAGCGGGACGATGAGCTGGTAAAACAAATCGCCTCGGAGGATTCAGCCCTGACCAGGCCCTGCGGGGCCTTTGTAACGCTCCACGCCGGAACAGGCCGGGAGCGGAAGCTCAGGGGCTGCATTGGCAGGATGAGCGCCGCCGTTCCCCTGGAAAAGACGGTTCATGTCATGGCCCTTGAGGCCGCCTTTGGGGACCCCCGCTTCCCTCCCCTTAAGGCGGAAGAGCTTCCCCGCTGTTCTATTGAAATTTCCGTCCTTTCCCCCATGTCCCTGTGCTCCGATCCCCGGCAGCTTACAGTCGGGGTTCACGGCCTCTATTTGATACGGTCCGGCCGGTCCGGGGTATTGCTTCCCCAGGTGCCGGTAGAACAGGGATGGAATTTGGATGAGTACCTGGATTATATCTGTATCAAGGCGGGGCTGCCCCCCCATTCTTATGAGGCGCCGGACGCGGAGCTGTATACTTTTACGGCCACGGTATTCGGGGAAGCATGACGGGGCTTTTACCGGGAAGGGCTTCCGCCTGAAAGCCCCCACCCCTGCGTAAGCGGGCTTTCAGCTTCGCCTGCAAGCGCCCTGCCCCTCAATCCCGTTCAAACCGGGCCATGCTTCCCGGCGTCTCGAAAACCTCTACCGCTTGAAGCATGGCCGGATCGATTCCCTGATCCTGAAACCGGAACAGGGCCTTGTCAAAAATATACCGGGCGATCCGCTCGGCGCTGGGGTCGTTCTGAAAACAAAGAAGCTCATTCAGGTTACTGTGATCCAGCTCGCCGGTAATGTGCCGGAGAATTTCCTTGAGCGCTCCAAAATCAACAAGCATTCCCCCCTGATCCAGATTTTTCCCCCGGACCAAGAGCCGGACCCGGTAGTTATGACCGTGGAGGTTTTCGCATTTGCCCCGGTAATGGCTTAAAAAATGAGCCGCCGCAAAATCGGCCTCTACAGAGAGTGTATACATATTTATAAAATACTAATCTCAGGGAGATTAAGCAATGAACTGTCAAGCAATGAACCTGCCAGACTTTGAAAAGAAACTCCTTAGGGAACCCAACCGGGATTTTCAGAGGTTCCCTTTACCTTACCGGGTATGATGATTAAACTAAGTGTATGAAACGTCTTTTGTCCGAATTTTTTACCCCCGCCATTGCCCGGCAGGCGGGATATACCCAAAAAGACGGAGGCGGGGCCGGAATATCCTTTTCCCCGGACCCGCTGGTTACGGGACTGGAATACGATTCCCGGAAAATCAAAGGGGGAGAGCTTTTTTTTGCCCTGCCGGGTCTCCATGTGGACGGACACCGGTTTATCAGCGACGCTGTCCGGCGGGGGGCGGCGGTTATTGTCCATGAGCGGGAACTTTCCCGCCCCGAAAAGGGGCCGGTGTATATCCAGGTCGAAAATTCACGTTTTGCCATGTCCCCGGTTTCGGCGGCTTTTTACGATTTTCCTTCCCGGCGGATGCGGATTATTGGGGTAACAGGAACCGAAGGGAAAAGCACCACGGTTTATCTCATCTGGCAGCTCCTTCAGCTTTTGGGGAAAAAAGCCGGTTTTTTTTCCACGGTTCAGTACAGTTTTGGGGAGGGGGAATTTCAGAACCCGGAACACCAAACCACCCCGGAGGCCCCGGCGGTTCAGAAACTTCTCCGGGAGATGGCGGAAAAGGGGGCCGAATACGCGGTAGTGGAGGCCAGTTCCCACGGGCTTTCGGAACGGACCAACCGTCTGGGGGATGTGGACTTTGACGCCGCGGTCCTTACCAACGTAACCCATGAACATCTGGAATTCCACGGCAACTGGGAACAGTACCGTTTTGACAAGGCCAATCTGTTCCGCAGCCTGGACCTCCGGGGGGAAGCAAAGAACGGCGGTCCCGCGCGTTTCGGGGTCATCAACGCCGATGATCCCAGCGCGGATTATTTTGCCGGGGCCACGAAACAAGAAACCCGCCGTTTCAGCGTCCGGGGCATGGAGGCGGATATTTCCCTCCGGTCCATTGAAAGCAGCGCCGGAGGCAACTGGTACGAAGTATCCGTTGACGGCAATGAAATCATCGACATCCGGGATCAACTGCCCGGCGCTTTTAACGCGGGAAATGTCCTGGCGGCCCTCCTTGCGGTCTCAGGGATTCTGGAGACGCCGGTCCGGGACATTGTTCCCCTGGTTCCCCGGCTAAAGCCTGTCCGCGGCCGGATGACGGGGATAAAAAACAGCCTGGGCTTTGAAGTGCTGGTGGACTACGCCCATACGCCCTCATCATTCCTCGCCGTATTCCCCCCCCTGCGGAACCGGCTCAACAAAACCGGGGGGCGGATTATCAGCCTCTTCGGTTCCGCGGGGGAGCGGGACACCAAAAAACGGCGCGAGCAGGGACGGATTGCCGCGGCGTATTCGGATATAATGATCCTCACCGACGAGGACCCCCGGGGTGAAAAGCCGGAAGATATTCTTGAAGAGATTGCCGGGGGGGCGCCGGAACGGAAGCGGGGAGAAAATCTTTTTCTTATTCCCCACCGGCCCCTGGCGATAAGAAAGGCCCTTTCCCTCGCGCGCAAAGGCGATGTTGTACTACTTCTGGGAAAGGGCCATGAGAATTCAATTATTTACGCGGATAAAATCATGTCCTTCGATGAAATTGGGGAAACACAGAAGGCTCTTGAGGAGTTAACTCATCCAGCGGATGAATAATCCGGAGATCGGAGATGATATTATTCCCCTGGGTCAGGGTTTCCGGTACGTCCGCGTTCAGTTCCGCCATGGCGGATTTTTCCTCTACCTGCCGGCTTAATTCATGCAACTCCAGGCTGTACTGTTTCATTTTTTCGGAAATAAACTGGAGTTTTACAATAGAAGCGTTGATGGAAACAAGGGTGCGGGAAAAATCCTGATAAACCGGCCGGGTGGCCTTCCACATCTGTTCATGTTTCCGGTCTTCTTTCTTCATGAAAAAAATAAGGCCCAGCCCAACCAGCGCCCCGCAAACAAGCAGGAGCAGGACGGCGTATAGATAAAAAACCACCTCGGCGGTTTCCGGCCCTGCCCCGGTAAACAGGGAACTCCAAAAAGACATGGCGGGATCAAAGTACCGGAGACAGAGCAGGGCCAGGAAGATTGCCACAAACCCAATTGGAATAAGCAGCAGAATAAACGGTGTAGAATATTTCATCATCACCCTCCTCTTTCAGGTATAATGCCTGATGAAAAGGGTATCCATGCGGCAGAAACATTTCACAGGCGTTTATTAAAAGGAAATACCTAAAAGCCCAAAAAAGTTAAAAATTGCCCTTCTTCCGTTCCACAAACCCGGTGATATTTTCGAATTCCATCATCGAACCGTCATCCAGGATCACCTTGCCGGAAAAGAACCCGCAGAATTGCCGCCGGGACGTATAATACATAAGCACGCGGTTCCGTTCAATCCGTTCCTGATGGGGGGTAAAGGTCATTTCCAGACGATTGTCGTTGCTGGTGAAACGCCAGGGCAGGAGCCAGCTGGCGGGGGAAACATGAAAAGTAACCTGATCCAGTTTATGGACTTTGCCGTCTACAAAAAAGGCGTTTTCCGTTCCCATGCTCGCGTCGGCGGAACTATAACCGGCGCTGAACCCGATCTGCCGGCCTTCGGCAATGCCGCAGGCGGAAGCCCAATAACGGATATCCGTCCGGGGGCGGACTCCCCGGTTCCAGTCAAAGATTCCCCAGGCTTTTCCCCCGGTAAAGACCAGCTCCGTGGTTCCGTATTGGATAACCCCTTCAACAATATACCAGGGGGAACGCCGGGAATAACGGAAGGCGCTTCTTTCCCGCCGCCAGGGCATATTGGTTACCAGGGACTCCGCAACGGAGGGTTCAGTCAAAACCAGTTCCCCCCGGAGGCTCCGGTGGTGGCCGAATTTCGGAATATCCGTCTTGATTATCCGCACCCCCCCCTCCATGAGGACAAAATCGAGGTGCGCCTTGTTCCGGCGGAACTGGATGGCCCCCACCTCGTTTCCCGGCGGCATTTCAAAATTTCCCAGGGGGAAAAGCTTCTGAAATATTTGGGTGGTCCGGTTTTTATTTTTTAAGGAAATTACGGAGACGCCCGCATACCCCAAATACCCGTCATCCAGAATCTCAAAAATGACCAGATGGGTGGGGGAAAAAACAATATACCGGTCCGATTCGGAAATCCGCCGCCGCGGCGCCCATACCAGCGTGGGGTCGTAAAAAAAAGAGGGAGTCCGGGCCCAGCCGAAATTTTGCGGCCAGCCGGAACCATCCAAAACCGAAACAGGGCTGAGGATCTCATTCTGCGCCATTGGACACCGGTATTTTTGGGCTTATAAAAAAGGCGGCGCCCAGCGAAAGAAGCCCCAGTCCGAAGAAACCATACCCGGTATTCATCAATACCCCGTTTGTATTCTGATTATCAAAATCTTTATACCACGCCAGGCTCTCCATCCCTATTCCCAAAAGAGAAAGCGCCGCTCCGGCAAAAATAAAACCATTCTTTACGGTGTTGGTCTTAAAAAATGGACCATAATCGGGGGGAACGGTTACAATCCGCCGGCTCCCCGGAGCGGCCGCATTGTCCGCCGGGGCGGAATCCGGCAAATCCGGGGGCAGGAAAAGGGCTTCCACGGGTTTATGACGGTTCCAGTAGTTTATCATTTCCTGATCCAGGGTTTTCCGTTCCACATAGGAAAGGGCATTGAGTATTTCCAGGGACACTATTTCCCGTTCATGTACCGGAAAAACCGGGCCCCGCTCCCCTGCTTCCATCCCATCCGCCGAAGGGGTTTTGATATGCGGAATCAGATCCGCGGAACCGGAAAAAACATAGACCCGGAGCAGGGGCTCTTTCCGGGCAACTTCCGTTCCCGCCGGAATAGTATAATCAACCCCCATATCTCCCTGCCGGAATACCACTTCCGATGTTCCCGGCCGGACCCTGACCGGCTCTTTTGAAGCCCCATTCCCCCCGGTGGAAAGCATAATACGGCCATAGGAAAGCCCCAGGGAAACGCCGTCTTTACCGGTCTCATAGGAAACGGAGGTATTTTCCGCAATCTTGAGTACCATAGCATGGGAGATTAGCCGGATTTCCACAAAACCCCCCGGACCGGTCTGGAGAATGTCCCCCTGGTGGAGCAGGAAACCATCAACGCCAATACTGTCCGGCTGGTAAACCGTGCGGTGGCCTCCGGCGGCAAGGACAAACTCGCCTCCTTCGGCAAAATAAACCCGGGCTTCTCCTCCTTCCTGGGCGAAGGAAGGGGAAACCAGGAATACCAATAAAAATATGCCGCCCAGGCATCCTTTACCTTTACATCGAATTATTTGCATACTATACACCTGAGGCTGGTCCAAAATTTAAGTCCCTGGAACAGCAACCTTAGATTTAGAGCTTGTTTCATCAGACCGTTGGTCTGTACCAGCGGGGTTTTGGAACAAGCTCAGCTACCTTAAATTTAGTAGATAGACGTTAATTATACCATTAAAATTTCCCAGGGGGCAAGCTTGAACGTACGGGAATCAAAAAAATGAAATATTCGGGAATGGAAGTTCTGATCATGGGCCTGGGGCTGCATGGGGGGGGGCTTAGCTCCGCCTGCTACTTTGCCCGCCACGGGGCCCGGATCACCGTAACGGACCTGAGGGATGAAAAAACCCTGGCCCCCGCGATTACGCGGCTTGAGGAATTTTGTACCGCCCATTCCAGCGGCTTTGGCGCTAAAACAGCCCCCATCCGGTATGTGCTGGGCCGCCACGAAACCGCAGATTTTGAACAGGCCGATATGGTGATAAAAAACCCCGGCGTCCGGCCCGATTCCCCCTTTTTACGGGCCGCGAAACGGGTAGAAACGGATATTTCGATTTTCCTTGCCGCTTCCCCCGCCCGGCTTTTCGCGGTTACCGGTTCCAAGGGCAAGTCCAGCACCGCTTCCGCTCTCCATTGGGCCCTGGAGCAGGCGCGAAGCCGCGGGCGGCTGCCCGGTAAAACCCTGCTGGGGGGGAATATCACCGTATCCCCGCTTTTGTTCCTTGACGAGCTTAGCCCCGAAGACGATGTGGTACTGGAACTCTCAAGCTGGCAGTTGGGGGATCTTCGGGGCCGCCGCCGGGAAGACGGGACGCCCCTGCTCAAACCCCGGGCGGCGGTAATTACGGCAATCATGGCGGATCACCTGGACCGGTACGGAATTATGGAAACCTATATGGCGGACAAGCGGATCATCTATCAGGGGCAGGATCGGGCGGATGTAACGGTCGCCGGGGATGATCACTGGGGCCGGATTTTTCACCGGGAAAGCCGGGGCCGCCCGCTGGTATATGCGGAGACCCCGCTCCCGGAAGGCGTATCCGGCGGCTGGCTTGACGGTTCAGGAGGCCCCGGCCTGGCCCGGTTCTACGGAACGGTCCCGCCGGGGATCAAGGAGGGGGAAATTCTTGAGCTGGTTCCCCCCCGGCCCCAGGCGCCCGGCAGCCACCAGAAAAAAAACCTCCTCGCCGCGGGCCTGGCCCTTGCCGATTTGGGCCTTCCCGCCGCCCTTATCCGGGACAGTCTGGCCGCTTTTCCGGGCATTGAACACCGGCTGGAATTTTTTTATGAGGCCGGCGGGGTGCGTTTTTACAATGACAGCGCCGCCACCATCCCCGAAGCCGCGGCGGCGGCCCTCCACGCCTTTGACCGGCCCATGGTGCTGATCACCGGCGGTACCGATAAAATGCTGAATTTCCGCCCCCTGGCGGAAGCGGCGCCCAGGGCAAAGGCGCTGATCCTTTTGGCCGGTACGGGAAGCGATAAACTTATCCCCCTCCTCAGGGACAAAGGCGTCGCCTTTCAGGGGCCCCTTGACTCAATCGAAGCCGCGGCGGCCGCAGCCCTGGGGGCCGCCTGTTCCGGCGATGTGGTGATCCTTTCCCCCGGCTGCGCCAGTTTCGGCATGTTTCTTAACGAATTTGACCGGGGCGGCAAGTGGAAAGACGCGGTTAAAAGGGCCTGCGGCGCAGACTAATGGACATTGAATTGCTTTGGGAACGGGCCCGGATTATCCGGCAAACCCGTGATTTTTTTGACCGCAGAAATTACCTGGAAGCGGACACCCCCCTGCTCAGCCCCGATCTGATTCCCGAAACCTGCCTGGAAGTTTTCGAGACCGCCTATCTTGCCCCCGAAGGCAGCCGGCGGCCCCAACAGCCGTTCTGGCTCATCCCCTCCCCGGAAATCTGGATGAAAAAACTCATCGCCGAACACCGGACAAGTTTGTACCAGATTTGCAAGTGTTTTCGGAACGGTGAATCGACCGGCCGCCTTCACAGTCCCGAATTTACCATGCTCGAATATTACACCATGAATATGGACTATAAAGATTCCCTGCTCCTTACCGAAGAACTGTTTGCCGCGCTTCTCGATTCCCCCGGCCATACCCCGGTGTCTTCCACCGCTGCCCTCCCCTTTACCCGGATCACTATGGCGGAACTTTTTTCCCGCTGGGCCGGGTTCGACTTGTACGGGACAGCGGAACAGGGGCCCCAGGCTATGGCCGCGGAGGCCCGCCGTCTCGGCCTGGACCCTCCGCCGGGGCTGGACACCGCCGCCCTCTATGACCTTATCTTTATCCACGCGGTGGAGCCCAATCTTCCCCCGGACCGGCCCCTGGCGGTGATGGATTACCCTGCCTTTGTTCCCTGCCTGGCGAAAAAAAGTCCCGGCGGCAGGACCATGGAACGCTGGGAGCTTTACTGGCAGGGGGTTGAATTAGCCAACTGCTATTCCGAAGAAACCGACCCGGAAGCGGTACAACGGTATTTTGCCGCCGAAGGGAAGATTAAAAGCCGGGAAAGCCTGGTCCCCCATGCCATTGACGAAAATTACTGGAAGATCTTTCTTCCCCGGACGGACGTTTCGGGGGCGGAACGCCCCTTTCCCCGCTGCTCCGGGGTAGCCCTGGGGCTGGACCGGCTTATTATGGTACTTTTGGGGCGTTCCACCATAGACGGAGCGCTCCCCTTTCCCATGGGGTGAATTATGGACAAACCTATTTATACACTGCCGAATTTCCCGTGTGATCAAATCCCATGTGAAACCGGGGGAGCCAGGACACGCCGGTACCGACTTCCGCTTCCCCGGTAAAGCGGTAACGGACCTGCCGCAGAGCGATTACCTCGTCCAGAAGGCTCCGTTTCATGTTGATAAAATTCATCATCAGAAAAAGCCGGGTCTCGGCGGAACCCAGGGCGGGGATATGGAGCACATCCTCCTCCCTGCCGTCCGCCCAAAAACGCCCTGCCCCGTAGAGTTCGTAGCCAAAGGAAGAAAGATCCACGGGAAATACGTTGGGATTATCGATCCGAAGGCTCACCCGGAAGCGGGTATTAATCAGTTCCGCCTGCATAATGGCGATGGCGGTGATGGTAAATTCCGGTTCCCGGATCCGGGGGAAGACCGCAAGGGCCGCCGCCGTCCCGGCAAGCGGCCTCCGTTGATCGTACTGATATACCAGATCCACCCGGAGTTCCGCCCGGTAATCGCCTGAATTCCCCGAGGCCGCCGGGGAAGCCCCCAGGTTCAGGTCCAGCCGGAGCATCTTTTCCGCGCCGCCGCCGGCGGGGACTTCAATACGGGCTTCCCCGGCGGAAACGGTATCACAGGCCAGGGATACATTGTTCAGATCGTATTCATGGCCGTCTACCACCGCTTTCCAGCCCCCGATTTTCAGGTTCAGCGGCAGGGGCAGGGGGTTTTCGGTCCACAGGCGGTAATACAGGACAATCCGGCTGATGCTTTCGGCTTCGATATGGTCAAAATACAGTGTCGAAACAGGCGTTTCCTCAGGCGGCGGTGGCGGAGACTTGCAGGTAAGGCAGCAGAACAAGGAAAAAAACAAAAGGGGGAAAAAACACCGGTTCTTCATAAGTCCCTCCAAATATCGGCATTTTCTTCAATAAACTTGTTTGGAAAGTGAAATTTCCCGGCAAGTTCATTACACCCTTGACGGTTCCAGCCCATCGTATTATTTTTTGATTCATATTATAAGGAAGCAACATGGAATTTTTATGGGAAAGTTTTCTCGTCCTAAGCTGGAAACAGCTCATCATGTTTGGCATTGGCTTTGCGCTTATCTATTTGGGCATCGCCAAAGAATACGAACCGGCCCTGCTCCTGCCTATGGGTTTTGGGGCGATACTGGTTAACCTGCCCCTGAGCGGGGTCCTCAATCAGATCATGCCCGGCGTCGGGGAGACCCACGGGGTAATCCAGTGGCTTTTTGAAAAAGGAATCGGCGCGTCGGAAGTCATGCCCCTGCTCCTTTTTATCGGGATTGGGGCGATGATTGACTTTTCGCCCCTGCTTTCGCGGCCGGTGTATTTTTTGTTCGGCGCGGCCGCCCACTTCGGGATTTTCGCCACCATAACCCTTTCCTGCCTTCTGGGCTTTGACCTGAAAGACGCGGCGGCCATCGGCATTATCGGCGCGGCGGACGGGCCCACCACCATCCTTGTTTCCCAGGTGCTTCACTCAAACTATCTGGGCCCCATCGCCGTAACGGCCTATTCGTATATGTCCCTGGTGCCGATCATCCAGCCCTTCGCCATAAAGCTCACCACCACCCGGAAAGAGCGGCTCATCAGGATGGACCCGGTGGCAAGTACGGAGATACCCCGGCGGTTAAAAATTATTTTCCCCATTGCCGTAACCATTATCGTGGGTTTTATTTCCCCCTCCGCGGTGGCGCTGATCGGGTTTTTAATGTTCGGCAACCTTATCCGCGAATGTGGAGTGCTGGAATCCCTCTCGGAAGCGGCGCAAAAAAATCTTTCCAATTTGATAACCCTGCTTCTGGGTATTACCATCGCCTTTACCCTCAAGGCGGAGGAGTTTATCACCCTGTCGACCCTCAAAATCCTCGCCCTGGGGCTTTTCGCGTTTATTCTGGATACCGTGGGCGGGGTGTTTTTCACCAAATTCCTCAACCTGTTTTTAAAGAAAAAGATAAACCCCATGATAGGCGCGGCGGGGATTTCCGCCTTTCCCATGTCATCTAGGGTGATTCAAAAACTCGCGCTGAAAGAAGACCCCACCAACATCTTTTTGATGCACGCGGTAAGCGCCAATGTTTCCGGGCAGATCGCCTCGGTGGCGGCCAGCGGTCTGGTGCTGAGCCTGATAATAAAGTATTTATGATACGGAGAACCCTCTATGGATGAAGCTGTCGTGAAAAATGTGTTTGATTCCCTCGACATCATGTGGCGGGGAATGCTGGGGCTTTTTATTGTCTGCGGCGGTATCGCGATCATCATGATGATTGTCGCAAAATGTATGAAGAAGAAGAAAGAGTAGTAGGTTGATTGGGCTAAAAAGCGGGATAAGCAAATGAAGAATTTACCGCAAAGATCGCCAAGATTACGCAAAGGACACAAAGAATATGTGGACTTTGCCCCATTTGGTTTTCTTTGCGATTTTTGCGTCTTCTTTGCGCCCTTTGCGGTTTCTCTTAATTAAACGTTTTAGTCTAATCAGCCTACTAGAGTTGTTCAGAAACTGAAGTTTTCGTTTCGCTTAATTTTTTAGCCGGATAATAATATTGGGAATCTGTTTGTACCGCGATGAATCGGGGGGAATAAAACTGTTTAAGAGGGAACTTAGTTTTTCAACGGACAAAGGCATATCATGTTCTAACCAATCGGCAATGATATACATCGAGCCAACTATCTGGTAATAAGCACGGTAGCGATATACCACATATTCTTCATCGCTTAGTTTATCTTTATACTGGTCAATTAAATCGTTTGCCCACTCCCGAAACCGGAACGAAAACAAATTTTTTATATTTATTTTTAACACAATTTTCATTAAATTATCTTTACGGCTGATGATATATCCAAGATCAAAGGTCAACACAAGGCTGCTCCCTCCGCCATCCGGCGGCAAAAATCCCATGCTGACTGATTTCGAGAGGTAGTGTTCAATGATATCACTCTTTTTAGTATAGTTGCGGTAAAATGTCTGCCGCGCTATTCCCGCCTTTTTGGCAATGCCGGAAACGGTTATTTTATCATAAGGCTTTTGATCCAGCAGTAACATAAGGGCATCAAAAATATATGACTTTATCCCTTTGGTCTGACGTTTCCGTATGCCTGATTTACGCAACGCTTTCTCCCGTTGTCACTTTTTCACTTTTGTCACTTTTTCCGGGTGACACATTTTCAAAGTTGTCCATTTTGAATCAAATTGCTTGATCTTCATATTGCGGGAAGGATAACATTTTTATCTTAAACGGGACAAGTGTTTACCGCACGGGTATATCCGTGTTTTGAAAAACAGGATGGGGGTTTCTATGGGTATGAGTAAAAATCTGTTCCTGGTACTCTCTTTTCTTTTTACCGCTCCCGCCTTCCTCTCCGCCCAAACCGCGGCGAAGCTGGACGCTGTTCTGGAAACGCCTGCCATAAGCTGCGCCCAGGCGGCATGGTTCGTACTGGCCGCGCTTAACACGGTTCCGGCGGATTCCTCTGTTCAGGATGCGGGTATGGAAACCGCCTTTAGGCAGGTGATGGACAATCATTGGCTGCCGCAGAAAACGAGCCCCGGTGATCCGGTAACATTAAAGGCTTTATCTTTCCTGCTGATGAAGGCGTTCGACATAAAGGGCGGCCTGATGTATGCCATTCTGCCGGGGCCGCGTTACGCCTTTAGAACCCTGGTGAGCCGTTCCCTCATCCGGGGGGCCGCCGATCCTGACATGACCGTATCCGGGGAGCGGTTCCTCCATATTCTGGGGAACGTCCTAAGCTATGCGGGGGCGGAACTATGAAACGGCTCCTCTTTTCAGCGGCCATGGTTTTCTTTTTTGCCGGTCCCGCATGGTCCTTTGACTTCGGCCTCCTTATTGACCAGCATATACAGCCGGAACGGGAACTTGAAGCGGAAGGAGCGTCTTTTTCGTATAC
>JAISAN010000209.1 GCA_031266635.1 Treponema sp.
CACTACTTCGGCGGCGCGGATAAACTGAAGGGGAAAAAGGTCGCCATGACCTGGGCCTATTCCCCCTCCTACGGCAAACCCCTTTCGGTGCCCCAGGGCGTTATCGGCCTGATGACCCGCTTCGGTATGGACGTGTCGCTGGCCCACCCGAAGGGCTACGAAGTGATGCCGGAGGTCCAGGAGATCGCCGGGAAAAACGCCCTGGCCGGCGGCGGCAAATTCAGCGTATCCAATTCCATGGAAGAGGCCTTTAAGGGTGCGGACATCGTGTACCCCAAGAGCTGGGCTCCCTTTGCGGCCATGGAAAAACGGACCAGCCTTTACGGCGCCGGAGACTTTGACGGCATCAAGACTCTGGAGAAGGAACTGCTGGCCCAAAACGCGGGGCACAAGGATTGGGAATGTACCGAGAAGCTGATGCAGTCCACAAAGGACGGCAAGGCCCTGTACCTCCACTGCCTCCCGGCGGATATTTCCGGCGTAAGCTGCAAGGAAGGGGAAGTGGCCGCGTCGGTCTTTGACCGCTACCGGGTCCCCCTCTACAAGCAGGCCAGCCACAAGCCCTACATCATCGCCGCAATGATCTTTTTAAGCAAGGTCAAATGCCCCCAAAAGACCCTGGGCGATCTTGCGGACCGGGGCCTTCCCCGTTTTTTGGGTTAGTATGAAGAAACGGATCGTCATTGCTCTGGGGGGGAACGCCCTGGGAGAAAATCTGAAAGAACAGATGACCGCCGCCCAGGGAACCGCAAAAGCGATTGTGGACCTGGTAGAGGGGGGCCATGAAATTGTGATTGTCCACGGCAACGGGCCCCAGGTGGGGATGATCGAAACCGCCTTTGAGACCGCCGCCAGGGCGGACCCCCATTTCCCCATTCTGCCCATGTCGGTCTGCGTGGCCTTGAGCCAGGGCTACATCGGCTATGATCTGCAAAACACCCTGCGGAGGGAACTGGACTTCCGGCGCATCTCTACCCCGGTGGCTACCATCGTTACCCAGGTGGAGGTGGACCCGGCGGACCCGGCCTTCCTCAATCCCACCAAGCCCATCGGCGGCTTTATGACCGGGGCCCAGGCGGAGGTCCTCCGTTTCAGGGGCATCCCGGTAATGGAGGACGCGGGCCGGGGCTGGCGGCAGGTAGTGGCATCCCCCAGGCCGGTGAACATCATCGAGGCGGAGACGATCAAGGCCATGCTGTCCGCGGGGCAGATCCCCATTGCCGCCGGGGGCGGCGGTATTCCGGTGGCCATGCAGGACGGCCAGTACCGGGGAAAAAGCGCGGTCATCGACAAGGACTTTTCCGCCGCCAAGCTGGCGGAGCTTATCGGCGCGGATATGCTGATCATCCTCACCGCGGTAGAGAAGGTGGCGATCAACTTCGGCAAACCCGATCAGAAGTGGCTGGATACCTTGACCGTTGAGGAAGCGAACCGCTACATGGCGGAAAACCAGTTCGCCAAGGGCTCCATGCTGCCCAAGGTCCAGGCGGCGGTCTCCTTTGTCGGCGCGGCGGAAAAGCCGGATACCCAAGCTAAAATCCGCGAAGCGGATTTTAGCCGGACAGCACTGATAACCCTGCTGCAAAAGGCGAAGGACGGCATTGAGGGAAAAACCGGCACGATTATCACCCGCTGATACGGGGTTTTCCGGCATGGGGGGCTCCGAGGCGTTCCGCCTGTTTCGTACAACGCACATTTCATAAACGGTTCTTAGTTTTACGGATTGTTGATACCGGGGCTTTTGCCGCGATGTACTACTACACAAATGTTAAGGAGCAGGAATATGGAACCATCTGTGAAAAAGCAGGCGGCCGATCGCCGGGCATTGATCTACCAGTTGGAAGGACGGCCGCCCCTGAGGATTGCCCTTCCCCTGGGCTTACAGCACGTTCTCTCGATGTTCATTGGCAACCTGGCGCCGGTGCTGGTACTGGCGGGGATCGTGAGCAGTGTTACCGGGGAGACGATTGTGACGCCCCAGCAGAGGATGCTCATGGTGCAGTGCTGTATGTTCGCGTCGGGGATGACCACCCTGGTCCAGCTTTACCCCCTGAAGCTTGGGGCTTTTCAGATTGGGGCGGGTCTCCCCATTGTAATGGGCACCGCCTTTGCCTTTGTTCCCACCATGCGGACCCTGGGGGCGGAGTTCGGCATCAACGCGGTCCTGGGCGCAATAATTGTGGGAAGCCTGGTAGAAATTCTCATGGGCCTTTTTATCAGGCCCCTGAAAAAGTTCTTTCCCCCCCTGGTTATCGGGGCGGTGCTTATCACCATCGGGCTCCACCTGCTTCCCGTGGGGGTCCAGTACCTTGCCGGCGGCGCGGGGCCCGAAGCCAACGCGGTTCTGGCGGCCCGGCTGACGGCGGAAGGGCAGGAGGTCCCCTCTGCGGTGGCGGCCCTGGCGGCTCAATACGCCTCGTGGCAGAATCTTTTAATCGGCGGCCTGGTTTTTGTTACCATTATTCTGTTGCAGCGTTTTGGCCGGGGGATGTTTAAAATTTCCGCCATCCTCATCGGCATTGTGGCAGGGTATCTGGCGGCGATCATTCTGGGGCAGGTGAACTTCCAGGCGGTCAGGGACGCCGGTCTTGTTTCGGTTCCCATACCCTTTTCCATTAAACCGGTTTTTATGCTGGAACCGATAATTGCTATGGCGGCGATTTATGTGGTTTCCGGCCTTGAGACCATGGGAAATATCAACGGCATTACGGTGGCCGCCTTTGACCGGGAGGCGACGATCAAAGAAACGTCCGGGGCGGTGGTTGCGGACGCGGCGGGTTCCATGTTCGCCGCCGTATTCAACACCCTGCCCAATACCGCCTTCGGGCAAAACGCCGGTATCGTCGCCATGACCAGGGTGGTGAATAAATGGTGTATTGCCACCGGCGCTATGGTGCTGATCCTGGCGGGCTTTGTCCCCAAGATTGGGGCGGTTTTTTCCGTCATGCCTTCCAGCGTTCTGGGCGGGGCGGTGGTAACGGTCTTTGCCATGATCATGCTGAATGGGATAAAGCTCCTCTCCAAGGCGGGTTTTTCCGACCGGAATCTGCTTATCCTGGCCATCACCTTTGGAGTTGGCTTCGCGGTGGGGGATAACAAACTGCTGGTAGAACGGCTCCCCACGGTTTTACAATATGTTTTTAAGGATACCGTCGTGGCGGTTTGTATTATTTCCGTCCTGGCCAATATTCTGTTTCCCGCTTCGGACTCCGACAAGGCGCGGCTGGAAACCGCCCAAAAGGAAGCGGCGGTGGAGGATACGGCGGTTTAGTTTGGGGTCATTTGCAAAATCCAGCCGGTTTTGTAAATAATCTAAGATATGGCGGATTTTTGAAAGATATGGAGAGGGATCATGAGTGAGATAATGCGGCCTATCCCGTTTGCGGATCTGGTAAACTGGGTCCGCGGTGAATACACCCGGCGGGGATCGGTGTTCGGAATTCGAAAAGAAAAATTTTATGTCAATAAAACCGGTGGCGCCTTCAGCCTCTTTGGGAAAAAGATCGCTTCGCCCATAGGTCCCGCGGCGGGGCCCCATACCCAGCTGGCCCAGAATATTCTTTCGGCCTACCTGGCGGGCAGCCGCTTTATCGAACTTAAAACCGTGCAGATCATGGACGGTGCGGAACTGCGGAAGGCGGTACCCCGGCCCTGCATCAACGCGGTGGACGAGGGCTACAATGTGGAGTGGTCCACCGAACTCACTGTGGAGGAAGCCTTTGGGGAATACGTTAAGGCATGGTTCCTCTGCCATGTATTCGCGAAAGAATTTGGCCTCGCGGAGAGCGGCGATGTGATGTTCAACATGAGCGTGGGCTACAGCCTTGAGGGTATCCAGTCGAAGAAGATCGACGCCTACATCGAGGGAATGAAAAACGCCGCAGACACGGCGGTCTGGAAATCCTGTTACCGCTACATGGCGGAGCGTCTCGATTCTTTTGAGCGGTTCGGCCAAAAAGATCTGGACGCCCTGTCAACCACGGTGTCTCCGGGGATCACCCTCTCGACCCTCCACGGCTGCCCTCGGGAAGAAATAGAAAAAATCGCCGCCTATCTTATCGGCGAAAAGGGGCTCCACACCTTTATTAAATGCAACCCCACTTTGCTGGGCTACGAAACCGCCCGGAACATTCTGGACGATATGGGCTACGGGTATATCGCCTTTGATGATCACCACTTCCGGGAGGATCTACAGTTTGACGACGCGGTGGACATGATCCGCCGCCTTACGGCTTTGGCGAAAGAAAAAAACCGTTCCTTCGGGGTTAAACTGACCAACACTTTTCCGGTGGATATAAAACGATCGGAGCTTCCCGGCGGCGAGATGTATATGTCCGGCCGTTCCCTCTTTCCTCTTTCGATCCGGG
>JAISAN010000249.1 GCA_031266635.1 Treponema sp.
TGCGCCGTTGCCAACCGGAACAACAACAACCCCAACAACAGGAACAACAACATCGGGTTCCGGGTGGTGTTGTGCCCCTGAATCCCGCGAAAGCGTAAGTCTTTGTTGATCAAAGCCGCATTGCGGAACAAAGCCGTTTCCAGTGGTCTGTCTGACGGATCACAAAAAACGAGTAATGCCTTTATGCCCTTACCGGGGCCAAATCCGCTGGGAAAGCTTAAAGGCATTTTTTTTGCAGATACCAAGCGAGCCCCGGAGGGGCGTTCTCCGTATGGATAAAAATTCTTCATAAGGAACCGGTTGGAAAATGCCGGGCTTTCATTACGGGTCAAGTTTATGTGCCTACGTCCAATTTAACCATAGGTGTATGAGCGGGAGGGATTTTCCCTGCGGCGGGGCGCACGGTGTCCGTAAGAAACGGCCAGGCCAAAGCCTGCGTCAGAAAAAGCGACAGCCGTTTAGTCCGCGGCGCGTACGGCGACCTAAAGGCCGCCTCCATTTTACCCGGTATTGTGGGCATTTTCCGGGCGCCGGGCGTGGGCCACAATCAATGAATAACAGCCCCTGCCGGGGCTGCCCTACTGCGCCCCCGCCGCAGGGAAAATCCCTCCCGCTTTTACGGAGAATGGGTCAAATCAGGGGGGTGGGCGGAAGACTTGTTACCGCAAGGCTGGAGCCCAGGGGGGGCCAAAAAAAATGTGTCCGTGGTGAAAAGATGCCCGGAAAGTGGCCCCCCCCTTTCCCGCTTGACCAGCCAGTTTTTTCGCCAAGATACAATATGCCTTGTTTACGGCCTGTTCCGGTATTATACTGAACTATCCCGGTGCGGCGCCTCCCCGCCGGAAAGCGGGGCCTGGGGTTGGAGCCTGGATAAGCGATATGAAATACACATCCCTGCATACCCATACTCTTTTTTGTGACGGTACGGACGATGTGGAAACCATGTGCCGCGCTGCCTGGGAAAAGGGGCTTGCCGCCGTTGGCTTTAGCGCTCATGGGCCCATACGCCGGAAAACCGGCCTGCATACCAACTGGCACCTCCCCGAAGAGCGGCTGGAGGAATATGCCGCCGAGGTACGGGCCGCCCGTAAACGGTGGGAAGGAAAGATCGCCGTATACCTCGGCCTGGAAATGGATTATATCAAGGGGCGGATAGGGCCCGCGGATCAGGATATACAGGAACTGGGCCTGGATTTTATTATCGCCTCGGTACATTATATCGACCCCCCCGGAAAGGGCGGTCTTTTTTCGGTAGACGGTTCCATGCGGGAACTGGAGCGGGGCGTCCGGGAGGGATTTGCCGGAGACGGCGAGGCCATGATGGAATGTTATTGGAACGCCGTGGGGGACATGATCGCCGCCGGAGGTTTTGATATTCTGGGCCACGCGGACCTGATCAAAAAAAACAACCCGGACCGGCGCTGGTTTAATCCCGAAGGCGAAACCTACCGGAGAAAAAGCCGGGAAACCGTCCGGGCCGCCGGTAAAGCGGCCCTGGTGGTAGAGGTCAACACCGGGGGCCTTAACCGTCGCAAAACCCCCGATACCTACCCCTCAGTCCCGCTTCTGCGCCTCTTCCGGGAAAACGGCGTTCCCGCCGTTATTACCGCCGATGCCCACCGGGCTCAGGACCTGGACGGTTTTTATCAAACTGCCCGGCAAACCCTCCTTGCCGCCGGGTATACTACCCACGCCCTGTTTGATGGCCGAAAAGACAAGCGCCCCCAGTGGACCTTCGCCGATCTGTAAACCCGGCTGTTCCGGGCATTACCGGTTGCGCCGCTCCTCCGCGGTTTTGCAGTCAATACACATCAATGCGTAGGGAATCGCCTCCAGCCGGTCGTGGGGAATCCGTTTTCCGCACTTTATACAGAATCCGTACTTTCCCTGTTGAATCCTTGTCAGGGCCGAATCGATCAGTTTCAGCCGTTTCACATCCTGGGAACCTAACGCTTCAATCATTTTCCGGTCAATGTCATCAGATGCGATATCTGCCACATCCTTGGGGTCCATACCTTCAACAATTTCCTTAAAATCCTCATTGCCCGCAATCAGATTGGAAATGATCTCCGCCTTCTGAGCCGACAGGGATTTATTCATTTTTTCCACAAAAATTTGTTCCATACTAGTCCTCTTTTGTTTTTCTCCAGCCATTATAAAAAATCCCCCAGACTTTTGTGGTATAATCTTCCAAAAAACTGGAAGATCGTTCATAAATAGTGTCTGCTTATGGACAGACTCTAAATAAAAATCTTCATCACTTGGCCGGGTCTAAGACCCAGGAGCCTGCCCGCCTTTCAGGGCGGAGAGATTCATTAACATTTCAATCTGCGTACATTGCCGTAGGATGAAGAATTTGTCAAGTAAGAAAGGATACCGGTAAGAAAGGATACCGGCGGCGATTTAATCATACAACCTCTTTTGAAAGAATCTTTGACCGGAACCGTATCCAAAAGCTGGAATTTTGGCAAAGCTGGGGTATTCTTACGGTAAGGGAGTTATGGAATGTCAAAACGGGTTATGGTGTTATTGGCCGATGGATTTGAAGAGGTCGAAGCGGTTACCCCCATTGATTACCTCCGGCGGGCGGGGCTGGAGCTTGTCACGGCGGGGATTGGGAAAAACCGGCTGGTTACCGGTTCTCATGGTATACCGCTGGGTGTTGATTATACCTTGGAGGAACTGGCAAAAGAGGGCCGCGCCGGTTCCTGGGACGCGGTTCTGCTGCCCGGCGGAATGCCGGGGGCCGCGAATCTTGCCGCCTCAAAAGAAACGGGCGCCCTGTTAAAGGACATGGCCGCCTCGGGAAAATTGATTGGCGCCATCTGCGCCTCCCCGGCGGTGGTCCTCGCCCCGCTGGGGCTGCTGGCGGGCAGGCGCTTTACCTGCTACCCCGGCATGGAAACGGGGGTGAGCGGCGCCCGGTGGACCGAAGACCCTGTGGTGGCAGACGGGAACATTATTACCAGCCGGGGGGCGGGAACCGCCGCCTTATGGGCGGTAGCTCTCATCAGCAGGCTGCTCAGCCCTGCGGAGGGGGAAAAAGTCGCCCGGTCGGTGCTGCTGGTGTAAACCCCGCCGGTGAATGCCGCCCCGGCAGGACCTGCGGGTCCGGCGCCGGGATTTCAGGGCGGATTTTATGGCCGGACAATTTTACAGGCGGTCAAGGCCTTTTTGAATCCGGGCAAGTTTTCGCCCGTCTATCCGGGTTCCCGGAATATTTAAAACTTCCCGGGCCACCCGGTTGCCCAGGGCGGCGGATTCGGCAATGGATTTTTTTCGGATCCAGCCCGCAAGAAAGGCCGCGCAGAAGGCGTCGCCCGCGCCGGTACTGTTCCGGGGAACCACCGGGGAAGTCTCCGCCCGGTAGATCGTACCCCCCGCGATAATCACCGCTCCCCGGCTTCCCAGCTTGACGGCAATAATGGGGAAAAGTTCCGACCCGGTGATTATTTGAAAAACCGGGCAGATTTCCCGGATAATCCAGTCTGTTTTTTCCCGCGTTCCCCGGCTCTCATATTTTTCACTTGTTTTTTTGATGCCCTGGTAGAAGGCAATGGCTTCGTCTTCGTTCATAAAGATAATGAGCGGATAGTTCCGGCTGTAGTGGAGAATTTCTTCAGTTTTCTCCTGTACCCGGAAGATCGAGGCCACATCCAGGGCCACGGGAACGCCGAATTGATCCGCCAGCGCCAGAACCCGTCTGGTCAGGGGCTGCCGGTCCAGAAGATAGCCGTCCAGAATCACGATTCCGGCGTTTTTAAGGGCTTCTTCGCCGATATGCTCCGGGGAAAGTTCCGCGGCGGCGCCGGGGGCGGCGGCAATCCGGGTTTCCCCGCCGGGGCTGGTGAGGATGATACACACACCGGTTTTTCCCGCCCCCGGAACCAGCAGCGGGGCGGTCCCGGAAGCGGTAATTTCCCGCCGGAAAATTTCACCCAGGCGGTCTTTTCCTGTACAGCCGGTAAAGCCGGTTTGTATCCCCAACAGCGCCGCTATTTTTGCCGCGTTGGCCGCACCGCCGCCGGAACATACGGTAAGACCGGCCTTTTCGTCCGGGGCAAGGTTCCCCGCCGGATCGTTTTTTCCGCCCAATTCCCCGATAATATGTTCCGCTTCTTCGGAAGAAATATGCTGAACCGCTTCGGTAAGGCCCAGCCGGTCCATGAAGGCCGTATCGGCCTGGGCAAAAATATCCACTATGGCGTTGCCGATACCGAGCAGTTCATACCGGGGCTGAGTAGTTGCGGAAAGATCCCCGCCGGTCATACATTCCCCATGATTTTCCGGCCGCCGGGGACCGGAAAACGGGAGCGGGGCCTCACCGGGGTTTTGCGATGATCGAGGCCAGGGCCGGGTTTTTCGCCAAATCTTCCTTGAGCCCCGCGGCCCGCCCCTTGTTCACATAATCCCCCCGCTGGAAGGAATAGGTGAATTTGGTATGCACATCATAGGTTCCCGCCATCAGGGCAAAAGCGTCCTCGGTCATCACCAGTTCCTCATCCGTGGGGATGATATAAACCGGAATGGGGGAAGTATCCGCCGATATAATCGATTCGGTGTTCCGCGTCCGGGCCAGATCGTTCTTTTTCGGATCGTACACAATTCCCAGGTGTTCCAGGCCGGAGAGAATTTTTTCCCGCATGAAGGAGGCGAATTCTCCCACCCCGGCGGTAAGCACCAGGGTGTCTACCCGGCCCAGGACCGCGTGATACGCGCCGATGTATTTTTTTACCCGGTACGCTTCCATGTCCTGGGCGAGTTTTGCCCGCTTGTCCCCTTTCCCGGCCGCGGCCTGGATGTCCCGCCGGTCGGCGTATTGGCCGGTGATCCCCAGCAGGCCGGATTTTTTGTTCAGGGCGTTTTCCATTTCCGCGGCGCTCATGCCGGTTTTTCGCATCACGTAAAAGGGCATGGCCATGTCCGCGTCCCCTGAACGGGTTCCCATGATGAGCCCTTCCAGGGGGGTAATCCCCATGGAGGTATCAAAAGAACAGCCGTCTTTCACGGCATTTATTGAGGAACCGTTCCCCAGGTGGCAGATGATCAGGTTTGTCTTGAACGGGTCTTTCCCCAGCAGCGCCGCGGCCCGCTTGGCGGTATACAGGAACGAGGTGCCGTGGAAGCCGTAACGGCGCACGGAATACTTCTCGTACCATTCGTAGGGCGTTGCGTAGAGAAACGATTCCGGCGGCATGGTCTGATGCCAGGCGGTATCCATTACCGCGCAGTGGGGAACATCGGGCAGCACTTTTTTTGCCGCCTCTATTCCCATAATATTCGCGGGGTTGTGGAGGGGGCCCAGGTCCTTTACCTCGTTAAAAGCGGCCATCGCCGCATCATCCACGATGACGCTTTTGGTGAATTTATCCCCCCCGTGAAGTACCCGGTGGCCCACGGCCTTGATGACCCCCATATCGCCAATCACCCCGTGTTCCGCGCTGGTCAGGGTTTTGATGATCAGGTTCACCGCGTCCGTATGGGTGGGGCAGTCGTGTTCCAGGGTGTATTCTTCCTTGCCCTTTGCCTTATGGCTGATAAACGATTTCCCCAGGGTAACCCGTTCCACGATCCCCACCGCCAGTACATCCTTCGCGTCCCAGTCATAGACCTGATATTTCGCCGAAGATGATCCGCAATTTAACGTCAAAATAACCATGAAAAACCTCACTTGTTTTTTGCTTCAATTTATTATTGATATGAATTCCCGCAACAGCCTCCACTACAAGAGCTCTGTTCTTCCCGCCGCCCGGATCTGTTCCACAATGTCCCGGACCCGCTGGGTCTCCCCTTTTTTGGCAATGAAGACGGTGGGAGGGCTGCCGTCCCGGCCGGAACGAACCGCGACGATCAGGTCTTTTACCCCCACCAGGGCTACCGGAATATCGGAATCAACAAAACAGGATTCGCAGCCGGTCTGATAAATTTCAGACCCCGTATTCTCCAGGAGCCGGGCATATTCATCCCAGTTACCCACGTCAATCCAGTCGAATCCGGCCTTCACCATAACTGTCCGGGAACATTTTTCCGCGATGGCGTAATCAAAGGAGATGCTTTTAACTTCCCCGTAGGCTTCCCGGAGTTCCGGCCATTCCTTCAGAATTCGCAGGCCCTTCTGTTCCCCGTAGCAGCCCTCGTCGGGAGCCCGGAGCCTTTCAAAGGGCCGGATCACTTCCGGGGCCTGGCGGCGGAATTCGGCGAGCATAAATTTGGAAGAAAAGGCGAACATCCCGGAATTCCAGAAAAACCGCCGGGAAGCGACAAATTGTTCCGCCGTTTTCCGGTCCGGCTTTTCCCGGAAGGATTCCACCGCGTAGACTTCCGGTTCGGACAGGCGGCGGTTCCAGGCGGCGTCTTTCTGTTCCGGGGGCGCGGAGAGCCGCTTGTCCGCCTCAATGTAGCCGTAGCCGGTCTCCGGCTTCCGGGGGGGAATTCCGAAAACCGCCAGTTTATCCTGCTGGGCAAAGGAAGCCGCCGCCGCGGCATCGATCCGGAACGTTTCCAGGGGCTGGATGATATGATCGCTGGTAAGCACCAGCATATTCCGCTCCGTCCCGGAGACCCAGTCGGCGTATAAAACGGCGCAGGCAATAGCGGGGGCAGTGTTTCGTGCCGCCGGTTCGGGGATTAACACCAGCCGTTTCCGTTCCTCCGGGCTAAAGGCGGCGCAGGCGGCGGCAATCCGCTCCACATGGCTTTTCCCGGCAATGATGATCACCCGTCCGTCCGTCCGGTCAATTACCGAAAGCGCCCGTTCCACCGCGGAAGAAAAAAAGCTCGCTCCCCCCGCCTCATCCTTCGAGATCGAAAGAAACTGTTTGGGCCGCCGGGAGTTGCTTGCCGGCCAGAGCCGGATGCCGGATCCCCCGGCCATGATGATGCAGTCGTTAAACATAGTTATGGATAAGAATATAGGGTATTCAGGAGCGGCTTGCAAGGCCCCTGTTTTTGTATCCCCCCGGGAACAGGGCTATAAGACGGCCTGTTCATAGAAACTGATGGCCCGGTGTTTAATGAAGGTGTCGATAAGGCGGGAATCACTGACCTTGTCCTGGGGAATAAAGCCCCCCGCCATGTGATCGTGTCCGCCGCCCACTCCCACATCTTCCACGATGCTGCGGATAAGCTCGCTGGCCTTCACCTGCGGGCAGGTGCTCCGGGCTGAAAGTTTAATTCCCGTATCCCGGATGGCATACGCCACCGCTATATTCACCCCCGACACACTGATCACAATATCCCCCGCGGTTCCCAGCAGGGAATCGTTGGCGCTGACAAGGCGGAGAAAACCAAGTTCATCGTAAATCTCTACGGTTTTGAAAGCGTCGGCGTAGAGGTTGAGGTCTTTTTTTGAAATATCGTTCCCCTTGAGATCGACGATCTTGTTGATATTCGCCAGGCTGTAAAGCCGGTAAAACATATCAATATCCAGCGAACTCGCCCCCCGGGTCAGGTTATCGGTATCCATAAAAATGCCGTAGAGGAGGGCGGTAGCAATATCCTGGGGCGGGGTAATATGGTTTTCAAAATAATATTCGGTAATGATGGCGCTGCAGCTTCCCACGTTGGGGCGGACATCCTCGAAACGGTAACCCTGATTTCCCCGGTATTCGTGATGATCGATTACCGCCACTTCATCGGTCGGCAGGTCGGTGATATTGGCGTTCCCTTTCTGGGCGTCCACCAGTACCGCCCAATCTTCGGTTCCCAGCGTGTGGGCGTCGGCGGCCCGGATCATGGGCACTTCAAAAAGCTCCAGCATTTTGAGGGAATTGGCCTTTTCAATTTCCTGATCATAGACGATTTTGGTTTTTTCAAGCCCCCGGAGTTTCAAAAGATAATAAAGCCCCAGGCTTGAGGAAATGGCGTCCGGGTCGGGAACATTATGGGGCTGGATAAAAACCTCATCCGGGGCTTCCCGCAATATCGAGACCAGCTGGTCAAGTTTCGTTTCATTCATGGAAAGATTATACTATCTGCCGGGAGAATTGGGAAGAAAGCAGGCTGAAACAGGGCGCTTTATTCGCGCTCCAACTGTAGAATTTTCCAGACTGCGGGAGTTTCCTGTCCGAGACGCCAAAAACCGACGGCCCTTACTCCCAGGGTTTTGTAAATTTCCATCCGCGCGGAAAGGGAATAATCGTCTTCGTAATACACCGTAACCGTTACGGGAACTTCGTAGTCAAAAGCCGGAATTCCGTTTTCCCGGCGGATTCCGGTAATATTGCGTTCTTTTAAGATGGCTTGAATTCCCGAATAGAGATATGCCTTTGACGGGTTAATGTTTCCCCAGGCCCGGCCATAAAAGGGGAGGCCCATGATGAGTTTTTCCCGGCCGATTAGACCCAGAGCGTATTGCGCCACCGACTCGCACCAGGGCAGGGATGCAATGGGGCCGGGATCGCTGGCCGCCCAGTGTTCGTCGTATGCCATGACGAGAACCCGGTCAACCAGGGGACTTATCCGGCGGTAGTCAAATACATCGGCGTTCAGGGCTCGTGTCCGTGCCGGCAGGGCGATGGTGAATAGCTTGTCCCCTATGCCGGTTCGTAATTCCCCCAGAAAGGAAAAAAAAGTTTCCGCGTCCCGCTGGGGAATCAGTTCAAAATCAATCTGGAGGCCGTCAAAGTTTTTTACCGCCAGGAGCAGGTCTGTTATCAGGGCCTTTCGCTCAGCGCTTCCCTCCCTCAGGACAAAATGGGCCAGAGACCGGTTGTTGCAGACTACCACCAGATGAATCCGGCCGGAAAAATTTCTGATGTTCCGGGGATTGGGAATGCCGGTGAGTTTGCCATAGGTATCAATCTCCGCGCCAAAGTACCCAATATCCGAAAGGGGCAGGGATTTTGAAAAGGCCGATTCCCGGCCCGCCACAAGGTAGCCCCAAATTTCGGGAAAGGAGGAGACCGGCAGGTCTTCTCCCGGCAGAGTCAGTTCAACAGGATCGTCTGAGCTGTTAAACGGGATTTCCGCTCCGGCGTCTTCTTCCATTAATTCCGGCCTGGTTGAGCAGGAGGTGAAGAAGCAGAAAAAAGATAAAAGAAGACAGAGCCTTCCGGCCATACATTTCATAATAATAGACCTGTTCGACAACGCGAACCTGGTTCGGTAACCTTCGGTTCGTTGACCTTTGATATTTTGTTGCTTGCCGTGGATTAAAATAGAGTTATTCAGAAACTTCAGTTTCTGAACAAGTCCAATCTAATAAGTCTACTATAACAGGAATTCTTGCTTAGTCAAGTGAACCGCTTGAGAATTATGGTCCCGCCGGATCGCCGGATTCCAAAAACTGAAGTTTTGGAACAGCCTCGATGTACATTAATTATATTTTGTATTAGTATAAGATATACGGCAGGATATATATTTACCGCCGGTTTATAAAAGGACTACCGGTTATCAGGAGAGGGGCGAATGGGAATTATTGAACGCAGGGAACGGGAAAAAACTGAACGGAAGGCCCAGATCATGCGCTGCGCCAAGGAACTCATTCTGGAAAAAGGCGCGGAAAATGTCAGCGTCATGGACATCGCAAAACGGGCCGAATTGAGCAAGGCCACGCTGTACCTGTATTTTCCCAGCAAAGACCTGCTTTTTATGGATATCTGTAACGCCGCGGCAGTCCGGTTTATCGAAAATTTTCGCAACCGGCTGTATCCCGGCCTGACGGCTATTGAAACCATCAAACTGTATTGGCAATGCTACCTGGATATGTTCGGGGAATCGGACGAGATGGTGATCGTTTTCAGTATGTGGCAGTATCTGTCCCCCGGTTATCCCTTTCTGTCTCTGGAGGATGCGGCCAAACCCTTGACGATCTTTGAATTTTACACCGACATTCAGAACATGATCGCCCAGGGGATAGCGGAAGGAACATTTGATCCCGCCGTTGATCCCGCCATGATTGCCCGGACCATACTTTCCCTTTTTTCCACGGCGGTTGAGAATACGGCCAAGCTGCCCAAAGATGCCCGGAATGTCCGGTTTATTATTGATGAAACAACCAACCTTTTTCAGATTATAATCCGGGGTATCGCCAGAGACGGGCTGGACAGAGCCTTGCTGAATTTACCGACGCTTCTGGAAAAATATGAACCAAAAGCCCTTTCTTCCAAAACCGGTTGAACGCCCATTTTTTTCGAAAGTCTGGAGTTTATTCGAAAGTCTGGTAGTTTGAAATAGACTTCCGGTTTAATACCCCGCCTTCAGGACGAAATTGCTGATACAATTTGAAATCGCCTCAGTATATTAGAAAAAGAACAATTTCAGGAAACGGTTTTATATGGAAAAATTCTTCAGGCATCCCTGGATAATTGTTGCGGTCATTACGGTAATTACCGTGTTTTTTACTCTCCAGCTTTTCCGGGCGGAACTGGACAACAACAATCTGCGTTTTGTGCCAAAAAACGATCGCGCCCTGATCACCTCAGACAGAATTGACGATACCTTCGGAAGTTCCCTCTTTGTTCTGGTCGCTCTGGAGCGGAAATACGGTACGGTTTTTGAAGGGGAATTTCTTAACCGGCTCCGGGATTTTGTCCGCCGGGTTGAGGAAATTGAAGTAACGGGAGATGTCTCTTCCCTGATCAGTACCGATTACATTACCGGAAAAGGCGATTCCATTGTGGTGGAAAAACTGGTGGGGGAAGATTTTTCCGGCTCCGTGAAGGAGGTGGCGGAACTTGAGCGCCGGGTCCTCTCCTGGGAAATGTACGACCGGTCTCTGGTCTCCGATGATTTTACCGCCACCCAGGTGCTGGTGCCGCTGAACATTTCCTCCGGCGACGCGGGCCGGCCCGAATCGGTGGACAGCTTTATGCTGATTCGGAACATGGCCCGGGAAATGTTTAAGGATCTGGCGGTAGTTTATGTTACCGGAATGCCGGTGATCTGCGCCACCATTAACGAGGCGGTACACGCGGATCTGGTCCTTCTGGTGCCGCTGGTACTCCTCGTGGTTCTGGCGGTGCTGCTTTTTTCCTTCCACCGGTTCACCGCGGTAGCCCTTCCCCTGCTGACCGTGGTAGCGGCGGCGACCTGGTCCATCGGGGCCATGCCCCTGTGCGGGGTAAAGCTTTCGGTAATCTCCACGATCCTGCCGGTGATTCTGGTGGCCGTGGGGAGCGCCTACGGGATCCACGTGATCACCCATTACATCAGCGATATGGGAGACCGGGTTTTAAGCCCCGAAGAACACCGGGCGCTGGTGTTTGCGCTGCTGCGGAAAATCGGGAAGCCCGTGTTCCTCGCCGCCCTGACAACCTTTACGGGTTTTTTCTCCTTCTGTTTTACCCCGGTCGCACCCATCCGGGAATTCGGGATTTTTTCCAGCCTTGGCGTCCTGACGTCCTTTATTGTGGCCGTGACCCTGATCCCGTCGCTCCTTCTCATTCGGGGTCCGAAACCCCTGTGGCGGGCTTCACTGAAAAAGCGAAAGGCCGGCGGGAAAACTTCCGCTGCCCGGGGTAATGATGTTCTGAGCGGGATGATTGCCGAAGCCCTGGTTCATGGAACGCAGGGAAAATACTCGGTCATAATTTTGACGGTTGGTATTACCCTGGTTTCGCTGTACGGCCTTTCACGGGTGATCATCGACAATGTCATGGTGGAATACTTCAAGCCCCATACAGATATTTACCGGTCGGATGTTTTTATCCGGGAAAAGTTCGGCGGTTCCAAGCTGCTCAGCGTGGTGCTTGAGGCGGATGATTCCGAAACCCTGCTGCACCCCGACAGCCTGAACGCCCTGGAAGGGCTGAACCTCTACCTGAGCGAAAAAGTTCCCCAGGTGGGCAAGGTGATGGGCTTTACGGACCTTGTTAAACGGATCAACCAGGTCTTCAATGTTGATGAAAGCCCCGGCGGGCTGCGGGCCGCGGTGTCCGCGGGAGGCGGAGCCGGTGAGTCTGGCTTTGGTTTCGACGGCGCGGCAGACGGTGATTTCGGCTTCAGCGGTTTCAGTTCCTTTGATGAGGGGGCCGCCGATCCCGCGGAAACCGGCGCGCCGGACGCGGCGGAGCCGCCGGCCGGCCGGGGCGCGAAGATTTATACCGAAGCGGAACTGATCGCCCTTTTTGACGAGGCGGAAGACCAGGTCCGGGCCCGGCAGGGCAGGAATTTTCTCTGGGAACTCAAGCGGCTGGTAAACTACGACGGGGCCGCCTATTACGAAATTCCTTCGGACCCGGAAAAGTACGGAAAAAGCAACCCGGAGGAACTCCAGCGGCTGGTGTCAAATTATCTGGTCCTTCTTTCGGGGAACATTGATCAGTACGCCAATGATCCGCTGGAACCCACGGCGATCAAATCCACGGTTCAGCTCAAAACCGTCGGGCAGTACGACAGCGGGGCCGCCTATAGAGCGATGATCGCGTATATCAAGGCCAATTTTCCCCCCAACCTGAAGACCACTATCGGCGGCGTTACCGCGGTGGAAGTTTCCCTCAACCGGCTGGTGGTCCAGTCCCAGATCAGTTCGGTGATCATCTCCATTATCATCGTTTTTATTATCATCACGATTTCAAACAGATCGCTGGCCGCGGGCGCTATCGGCATTATCCCTTTGTCCATTTCCATTCTGACCGATTTCGCGGTCATGGGTTTTGCGGGGATCAAGCTCAACATCGGCACGTCTATGGTGGCCAGCGTTTCCGTGGGGATCGGCATTGACTATACGATCCATTACCTTGACGCCTTCAAGCGGGAATACCGGCGCGCCGGGGGAAGGGCGGGCGTCAAGGCCCGGGGGCCCGGAGAATTCTTGTACCGGTCCTTCGTCACTTCCGGTAAAGCAATCCTGATCAACGCGGTTTCCGTGGGGGCGGGGTTCGCGGTGCTGCTTCTGTCCCAATTCTCCATGCTTGCCGACCTGGGCCTGCTCATCGCCTTGACTATGCTCACCAGCGCCCTGGTAAGCCTGACGCTTTTACCGGTATTGCTTATGCTGTTTTATCCAAAATTTTTGGAACAACCTGAAGATATCCCGAAACATTCAGTTTTTGGGAAAGGTTCATCATTGAGGAGTACGAAATGAAAAAAACGATCCTACTTGTCCTGTGCGCTCTTTTTGCCGGGACAGTCCTGTCCGCCCAGAACGCGGAGGAAATTGTTACCGCTTCCCGGAAACGGATCAAAGCCGATACGGTATCGACCCGGGCCCGGATGGTGATCACCGCCAAAGACGGAACCACCACCGAGCGGATTATCGATCAATATGCCAAGGACGGCCCCAAGGGGAATGACCGGACCGTCATCGTGTTTCAGCGCCCCGCGTCGGTGGCGGGAACCCGCTTTCTTACGGTGGAAAACCCCGGCGCCGCGGACGACCGCTGGATTTTTTTGCCGAATCTGGGAAAGGTCCGCCGTATCGCCGCGTCGGAAGGAGCGGGGAGTTTTATGGGGACGGATTTTTCCTATGACGATATTTCTTCCGCAACCCGGGACGCCGGCCTGGACACCCACAAGCTGGTGCGGGAAGAAACCCTGAACGGCAGAAACTGTTATGTGATTGAGTCGGTTCCCAAAAACAAATCCTACCAGTACGTGAAGATGGTGCAGTGGATCGACAAAGAGAACAAAGTCACTCACAAGATGGAACTGTACAACCGGAAAAACATTCTGGTAAAGATCACCGAAATGACGAATCTTCAGGATGTTCAGGGACGGCTTACCCCCATGCTGATTAAAATGACCACCCTCACCGAAGGGACTTCCACGGCCCTGAATGTGGACATCATTAAATATGATGATCCTATCCCCGAGGGGGTCTTTACCACCAGTTACCTTGAAACCGGCAGGCCCCGGTGAACAGGCGCGGTGAACGGGGCCTGCATGTTCCGGCCCTTGTTTTTTTCCTTGCCGCGCTTCTGTTCCCCGGCGCCTCGCCGCTGGAAGCCCAGGGTTTTGGCTTTGGTGACGACACGGAAGCGGGGGCGCCTGCAGAGTCTGCGGCGCCCCCGCCGCAGACGGTTAAAATCGGCGGGGAAATTTCCGCGCGGCTTCTGGCCTACTTCAATGATTTTGGCACAGTTGACAAGGCCAAATGGGCTTCCCTGGGGGATATTTTTTCCGGCGCCCTCAATTTCAACGCCTCCGGCGGGAACATCGAGGGGCATATCGGGCTGAAAATTTCCGGCCGGATTATCGCGGACATGGCCGCGTATAAGCCCTGGTATACCCCGCCCTGTATTGATGAAGCGTACCTCCGCGCGTTTTTCGGCCCCCTGGTCATTGAGAGCGGCTACCGCAAACTAACCTGGGGGAAGGCGGACAGTATGGGCCCGCTGGACGTGGTGAACCCGCTGGATTATTCGGACCTTACCGGCTTTACCGATCTTATGGCCATCAAGATCGCCCGGCCCATGGTGCACCTCTCCTGGGATTTCGGCGCCAATACCCGGCTGGCCGCGGTTTTCATCCCCGTCTTCCAGGGGCATAAATTCGCCGCGAATCCCAATGACCGCTGGTATCCTGAACAGGCCGCGGATATCTCCAATGCGGCGCTCCATGATTTTATCGGCCTCATCGCAGGCGACCCCACGCTGGGGCCGATTGTGAGTACTTTTTTGCCCAATTTGCCGGGAGAAATCAGTAAAATAATTGTTCTTCCCGACATACCTCCCACCGGGCTTCAATACGCCCAGGCGGGCCTCCGTTTTACCACCACCATTGGCCCCGCGGATTTTGGCGCCCAGTATTATTACGGAAACTTTTTCCGGCCCTCCTACCGGTTTGACCGCATACCCGCTCTTGCGAGCAGCCTGTTCGCCAGCCTGCCGGGCATTATTGCCGGGACCTATTCCCTCAGTACCGCGTCATCCTATTCCCCGATAGACTACAACCGTTACCACCAGCTTGGCCTTGATTACGCCCAGGTGTTGTACGGCTTTAACATCCGGGCGGAATTTGCCGCCCATATTACCGATGATCTCGGGGGAGATAAAGGCTGGATGCGGAACCCCTTCCTCGCCTGGTCATTCGGCTTTGACCGGGATCTGCTCTGGGGGATCAACGCCAACATCCAGTGCAGTGAAACGATCCGGCTTCTGAACGATAAAGTCATCAATAACCCGGCCCTGGATATGGAAGCGGATACGGAACCCACCGCCACCCGCCTGACCGTTCAGCTTGCCAAAAAATTTCTCCGGGACGATCTTGAGCTTAAGGTTACCAATATCTGGGATATTGAAAATATGGACCTCTACCTGATCCCTGCGATAAGCTGGAACATCAAAGACCTGACGGCCGAACTTTCCGCCGGGTTCTTCACCGGAAAGGCGGGCGGTGAATTGAGCCAGTACCACCGGAATAACTTTATCAAAACCGCGTTGAAGTATTCGTTTTAGGAAATGAACGCTTGCCGCGTGCCACGTGCTGAACATTAAGCCGTCCAGGAAAACCGGCAAAACCCCCATCATATCCCACCCGCAGTTTTTCTTTTTCATACATAAGCGTAATATCATTGGGGTGAATATAACACTCGTCAATAAATTTCCCGCGCTAGGGAGAGCGCGGTGCGGCGGAAAATGTGAGGCAAAAAAAATTGCGTATAACGGAAGCCGCGTCACCATAGGATCAAGCGTTCTTACCCTTCCGCTTCCGTAAAAAAGAGTTTAATCCCTTCTCCGGGGAAGCGCGCTTTCACTTCCGCGGTCAGGACTTTCGCCCGGTCCGCCTCGCGGTTTTCCAGATAACTGATAAGCATAAAGTTTTCTTCCGGCCAGGTGGCGGTTCCCATGCGGTACGCGGCTTTTCCCCTGCCGTGTACGCCGGGAAGCAGGGTATACTGAAAACCTGAAATTCCCTCTTCCAGGGTGCCGATAAGTTCTTTTTCCACCGAGCGGTTTGCGATGAGTTCCATGCGTTTCATTGTCTGTCTCCTTATGCCTGGGGTGATGCGTGCTGAACCGCGGCGAGCGTTATTTTTTTCTTTTTACCCCGGCCTTCGTTCATTAGGGAATAGAGTACCGGAATGAAGAACAAGGTCATAAAGGTTGACGAGAGCAGGCCGCCGGTTACGGTAAGACCAATGGGCTGAATCATGGTGGCCGAATTGCCGGGGAAGAAAGACATAGGGATAAGGCCCAGGATGGTGGTCAAAGTAGTCATCAGTACGGGCCGCAGCCGGGATTCTCCGGCCTCAATGCAGGCCCGCGCCACCGGGATGCCCCGGCCCACCAGCAGGTTTGTGTAGTCCACCAGAATGATGCCGTTGTTTACGACAATACCCACCAGCATCACCAATCCTACCAGCGAAAACATACTGATATTTTGGCCGGTAGCAAGATATATTGCGACAACCCCTATCAACATCAGCGGTATGGTAAACAGATTGATAAAGGGGTCCTTGAACGATTCATACTGGCCGGCCATAACGCCGAACACGAGGAGTACGGCCAGGGTAATGATGAGGACAAAGGTCGTGGTAGTTTCGGTGATTTCTTTCCATTGGCCTTCATAGGAAAGGCTCATGCCTTCGGGGACGATAAAATTGGCGGCGACAACATCACGGATTTTTTGTTCCACCTCATTTATACGCCGGCCCTCCACGGCGTTTCCGGTAATATGGATGATCCGGGACTGGTTTTCCCGGTTAATGCTTACCGGCCCCAGGCCCTTTTCCAGCGCGGCAAATTGGGAAAGCGGGACCAGGACGCCGGAGCCGGAAGACACAAATATACGCTGGAGATCCGGCAGTTTTTCCCGGTCCTCTTCCTGTAATTCCAGGGTTACCGAGTATTCATTGCCGCTGTACCGGAAGGTCGTCGCGGTAACGCCGTTCATGGCGGCGGCTATTTCTTTGGCGATGGCGCTTATGGAAAGACCCATGTTGTAGGCCCGTTTCCGGTCAATCACCACTTCAACCTGGGGCAGGCCTTCGGTCATGTCGATGGAAACATCGGTAAGTTCAGGAACCTCCGCTTTAAGAATCTCCGTTATTTCCCGGGCCGCGGCAAGCCCCTCGTCAATGCCGTCAATGCGGAGCACCATGTCGATGTCGGATCCTCCCGCCAGCATACGCGCCATACCCTGACTAAAACTTAAACTCGCGTTGGGAAAGTCGTTAAAATGGGCGCGGAGTTTATTCATCACCTGCGCCGAAGTATCCGCCAGGGGGTCGTCCATGTTAAGGCTGATACTCAATTCGCCCCGGTTCGTACCGTCGCCGCCAAAACCCCGGCCCGATGATCCCACATTGGTGATAATATTTTTCGCCCCCCGGATTTCGTCAATGGCGATTTCCTGTAATTGCAGCATCACCGCCTTGGTGTCTTCATACACGGTCCCCTGGGGAAGCGTAACGTTCAGGCTGACCGAATCCTCGTTCATGGACGGCATCATCACCATCCCCATTTTGGAGAGGGCCAGGACCGATCCGATAAAGGCGGCGCACACCAGCGTTATCGTAACCAGACGGTGTTTTACCGCCGTTGAAAGCAGCCGGACATACCCGCGGGTGAG
>JAISAN010000171.1 GCA_031266635.1 Treponema sp.
ACGAAAGGATAGTCGATGCGGAACCGGGACTTGCCGGAATCTTTGCTGACGGCGATATGCCATGCCAGGGGGGTACGGTTGCTGTAGCTGTGATAGAAGAGGGCGGTGTCCATGCAGAGGATGCCGTCAGGGAAAAGCCGGTTGATGATACGGGCCTCGCTCTGATTGTCCCCGTCAACCCACAGATAGTAGCCGTACCGGACCTTTTCGACCGCGCCTTCCTCAATGAGGCGCTGAATGTCCTTGTAGAAAACCTTATGGGCGAAGAGTTCGCGGGTACGGAGCATTCCACCCTGGTCGTCAAAGAGGCGTTTGATTTCGCTGACCGGCTTCATGGAACCATGATACAACTTTGTATCAATTATTTCAATCGGCGGATTAAGTTATACTACTCCTTTCAGTAGATTGTTTTGAGTACCCATATCTGCTTTAAGTATGATCAAAACCACCTTGTAAGCACCGGCCATGGATCATTTTACGATCCAACGTCTTGACATCAATCTAATGTTGTATTATATAATACAACTATCCACTTTCCTGGAGATGGTGGATTATTGAGACAGAGGAGGAAATAATGAAAAAGACAAAACGTATACTTTTTTTTGCCGTCCTGGCCCTTCTGGCGGTTTTTGCCGCCTGTACCAAAAAAACTTCCGCCCCGGTTATTGGCGGCCCGCTTTCCGGGGAAATCCGGTTTTCCTGGTGGGGGAACGAGGCGCGGAACAATACAACCATAGAGGCCATCAGGTTTTACGAGGCCAAACATCCGGGGGTTAAGGTTATACCCGAATACGCCGCCTTTGACGGGTATTATAACAAGCTAATGGCCCAGATTGCCGCGGGCAACGCGCCGGATATTTTTACCATGAACCCCGAATGGCTCCCCGCGGTGGTGGAAGTGGGGGGGCTTACCGACGTTACCGGCCTTATCGACATTAGTTCCCATAACCCCCAGGTGGCGGCGGCGTGTTCCATCGGGGGCAGAATGTACGGGGTCAATGTCAGCCTCAACGCCAACATTATCCTCTATAACAAAACCGTGGCCGGGGAGCTGGGAATTCAGATCCCCCAGGGGGAGTATACCTGGGACGACCTGGTAAATGTTCTGGCGGAAACGTACCGGAAATCGGGGGGGAAAATCTACGGGATGCCGGATCAGCGGATGAAAAACGGGCTGGAGACCATTTTCCCCGCCTGGTGCATGACCCATCTTGGCAAGGAGCCCCCCTTCCCCTGGACCGATACGGAGGTCCTTATCAGCGGGGAAGAGGTAAGCGCTTTTATGGACTATTTTAACAAAATGCCGGCGGGCGTGCTTCTGCCCGCGGACGAAAGCGCGCTTTTGGGCAGCGGCAACGATGAACACCCGGTTCCCATGCGGAAAACCCTTGTCGGGTTTGAATATTCCGGCTCTTTCGCCATGTTCCAGAGCCAAACCCAGGATGAACTGGCGATGATGGAATATCCCAACAACCGCAGGGGCGCGGGTAACGCGGTCAGCGCCCGGCCGGGGCTCATCGAAGGGGTGTTTTCCGGCGGCAAAAACAAGGCGCTGGCCATAGATTTTCTTAACTGGTTCGCCAACGATCCCGAAGCGGCGCTGATCCTGAAAAACGTGCGGGGCGTCCTGCCCTCCACCCTTCAGCGGGAAGTTCTGCTGGCGGACCCGTCCCTGCTGTCCCTTTCGGATCAGAAAATTTCCGCGATTGTGAACGAGGTGTACAATAAAAGCATAAACCCCTATTCTCCCGGACCAACGGGCGTAAGCACCCTGTTTAACGATCAGTATATGCGCTCGGTGGGGCAGGAAGTCGCTTTTGGGCGGATAACGCCGCAGGAGGCGGGGCAAAGGTTTGAAGAATTAAAGGATGAAATCATCAACCGTTAGTTTGTGTCTGTCCGCAAAGCCGGTTACTTTGTGGACAGACCTTAGTTTATGGAGGGTAATTTGAAAAATCTTCGCCTGACCACCAATAACAAGCGGGAAATAGCCGCGTATATCTTCCTTCTGCCCTGGATCACCGGGATGCTCGTATTTTTTGCCTACCCTTTTTTAAGTTCCCTGGTCCTGGGATTCACCAATTCCCGCTTAATGGGGGGCGATTTTATTGGGTTTGACAATTATGTACGGATGTTTACCCGGGACAGGAATTTTGTCAAATCCCTCCAGGTTACTACCCGCTACGCCCTGACCGGTATTCCCCTGAAACTCTGTTTTGCCCTGGCCCTGGCGCTCATTCTGAAAAAAGGGGCGACCCTGTACCGGACGGCCTATTACGTTCCCTCCCTTATCGGGAGCAGTATCGCGGTGGCGGTAATGTGGAAGCAGCTCTTCGCCAAAGAAGGCATCATAAGCCAGGTGGGGAGCGTATTCGGCATTGCCCCCAAGGCCTGGCTGGGGGACCCGAAACACGCCCTGAATATTCTGATTATTTTGGCGGTATGGCAGTTTGGTTCATCCATGGTTATTTTTATCGCGGGGCTCAAAAATATCCCCAATGAAATGTACGAGGCCGCCCGTATTGACGGCGCCGGTCCGGTCCGTTGTTTTGGCCATATTACCCTGCCCATGCTTTCTTCGGTCATTCAGTTTAACCTGGTGCTGCAGTTGATAGGGGGTTTCCAGGTCTTTACCCAGGGCTACGTCATCACCCGGGGCGGGCCTATGGGGGAAACCCTTTTTACGGTTCAGCATATTTATCAGGAAGCGTTTAACGACGCCATGCGTATCGGCTACGCCTCGGCAATGTCGTGGGCGCTGTTTTTGCTAATCGCGGCCATAACGGCGGTGATTTTTATCAGTTCCAAGTATTGGGTATTCTACGCCAATGAAGGATAAGGGGCCGGAGCTGAAATTATGGAACCTATAATGACAATGAATAACGGGTACAACAAAACCGGACGGATGATCGGCGGCGTCCTGAAACACGTTTTTTTGATAGTCCTGGCGGTGGGGATGTTGTACCCCATCATCTGGATGTTTTTTTCCAGCTTTCAGGAAAATGACGAAATTTTTAATGTGGCGGCGGTTCTTCCGAGGCGCTGGATGTTTGAAAATTATGTCAAGGGCTGGAATTCGATCCCCGATCATACCTTTGGTGATTTTTTCCGCAATTCTTTTTTGATTTGCTTGACGATTGTGGCGGGAACCATCATCAGCGCGTCCCTCACGGCCTATCCCTTCGCCCGGCTGCGGTTCCGGGGACAAAAAACGATGTTCGCCCTGATTATCGGCACCCTTTTGCTGCCGGGCCAGATATTGTTGATTCCCCGGTATCTCCTTTTTATAAAATTTGGCTGGGGCGATTCTTTTTTACCCCTCACGGTTCCGGCGTTTTTTGCCCAGGCCCACGGGGCCTTTTCGATTTATCTGCTGATTCAATTTATGCGGGGTATTCCCAAAGAACTTGACGAGGCGGCCCTGGTTGACGGCTGCGGTTATTTTGGGCAGTTTTTCAGGATTATCATACCCAACTGCAAACCCGCTCTTTTTACGGTGGGGATCTTCTCTTTTATCTGGAGCTGGGATGACTTTTTAAATCAATTGATTTATATTAACAGCATTGGCAAATTTACCGTTGCCCTGGCCCTGCGGATGTTTACCGACAATTCCGCCCGGATTCCCTGGGGGCAGATGTTTGCCATGTCGGTGCTCTCAATATTACCTTGTACTATTATTTTTGCCTGTGCCCAGAAATACTTCGTAGAAGGAATTGTAACCACCGGGTTAAAATAGGATTGTTCGGAAACCGCGAACCTTCGCGCTGCCGAACAAGTCCAATCCACGTCAAAGGAGAACAATGCTATGCTGTCTGTCGCCATCATCGGAACCGGTAATATTTCCCGGCTCCACGTTGAAGGGTATCTGGCGTTTCCCGGCCGGTGCAAAATCACCCATCTGGTGGATATGTACCCGGAAAAAGCCGATCAAATGAACGAAAAATACAAACTGAACGCGAAGGTGTCAAAGTCCCACAAGGATATTCTGAACGACCCGGCTATAGACATGGTAAGTATCTGTACGCCCCCCTTTGCCCACGCCGAAATTGCGATAGACTTCCTTAACGCGGGGAAAAACGTGCTGGTGGAAAAACCGATGGCCGCTTCCCTGGAGGAATGTGACGCCATGATAGCCGCGGCGAAAAAAAGCGGCGCGGTATTTTCGGTGGTAGCCCAAAACCGTTTCCGGGACCCCATAACAAACCTGAAAAAAGTTCTCGATTCGGGGAAGATCGGCAAGGTGGTCCATGCCCAGGTGGATTCCTTTTGGTGGCGGGGCCATTCCTACTATGACCTCTGGTGGCGGGGAACCTGGGAAAAGGAAGGCGGCGGCTGTACCCTGAACCACGCGGTTCATCACATTGACATGCTGGGCTGGATGATGGGCCTGCCCGCCAAAGTAAGCGCCATGCTGAGCAACGCCGCCCATGACAACGCCGAGGTGGAAGATATTTCCGTGGCGGCGCTGCAATATCCGGGGGGCGCCCTGGCCCAGATAACCAGTTCCGTTATCCACCACGGCGAGGAGCAGCAGGTTATTTTCCAGGGAGAAAAAGCGCGGGTGTCGGCGCCCTGGAAGGTGGCCGCCAATATTGCCCAGCCCAACGGATTCCCCCTCAAAGAACAGAACGAGGCGCTCATCAAGGAGCTGAATGAATATTACGAGGCCCTTCCGAAATTTGCCCACACGGGCCACGAGGGGCAGATAGACGATGTGCTGGGGGCGATTGAAAA